>JAZGJJ010000165.1 GCA_036482575.1 Thermodesulfobacteriota bacterium | reverse complement strand
TGGGCCCGGAGATGAAGTCCACCGGAGAGGTCATGGGCATAGGCGGTGAGTTCGGCACGGCGTTCGCCAAGGCGCAGATCGCCGCGGGCAACACGCTGCCGACGGAAGGCACAGTGTTCGTCAGCGTCAGGGACGAGGACAAGGACGCGGTCCTGCCCGTGGCGCGCGAGCTTCAGGAGTTGGGTTTCAAGATAATCGCCACCACCGGGACGAAGAACTTCCTCAACGGAAATGGCGTAAAGGCCGAGAGGGTACCCAAGGTCATCGAGGGGGAGAGGCCCAACATCGTGGACAGGATCAAGAGCGGCGAGGTCCACGCCGTTATAAACACCTCCTTCGGCGCCCAGAGTGTCGCGGACTCCTACTCCATACGGAGGTCTTCGGTGGAGCTCGCCGTCCCGTACTTCACTACCGTGGCCGGGGCCCGGGCCGCGGCCACGGGGATAAAAGCGATACTTAAAGAAAAACTCGACGTGAGCACCATACAGGAGTACCACGCCCTTATTCAGGCCAGCCCCATCCCGAGATAAGAACATATAATTCAACGTATTAAACGCTACAATTAACAAGCAACATAAGCTTACCCAGATGCCCGCCAACTCAAGAGAGCGCCTTTCCGGCATAATCGAATCCCTTAAGAAGCCGCTTACCTTTGCCGCCAGGGACGACTTCGCCCGGCTCGACACCGTGAAGGGAATAGGGCCGCTCGCCGATACCCTCTGCCGGGAAGCACTCTCTCTCGGCCTTCCCCCGGAGGCCGGAGAGAGCTTTACCGAGCTTAAGGGGACTTTCTCCGGTTTCGACTCCCTCGCCCCCGATACGAAGAAAGAGCGCATCCAAAAGGCCCTGGCCCTTATTGAGACCCTCAGAATTAAACCCGGCGGGGTTACACCCGGCGGGGTTACACCTAGCGGGGTTACGGCACCCGCTAAAGACACACCCCCTTACCCGGAGCTCTCTCCGGCCGAGACGGCCGGGAGGCTCAAAACCCTTAACTCCCCGGTCGAGGCCCTCAAGGGGGTCGGTGCCAAATTTGCAAAACGCTTGAATAAAAAGGGCTTCTCCTCGGTCGAAGACCTCCTGTACTTCCTCCCCATACGCTACGAGGACAGGAGCCGCATCAAAAAAATAGCCGCCCTTCAACCCGGCGCAAACGAGGTCGCCACAGGCGAGGTCATGGCCGCTGGAGAGGCGAGGTACGGAAGGAGAAAACTGTTCGAAGCAGTGCTCTCCGACGGCACGGGCCTACTGAAACTGAAATGGTTCAACTACCGGCTCCCCTACATGCGTGAGAGGTACTATCCGGGGAGAAGGCTTATGGTCTATGGGCAGGTCTCGGCCTTCGGCGCCCAGAAGGAGATAATCCACCCAGACGTCGAGTTCGTGGAAAAGGGGGAGGGGGGGGAGGCGGGGGAGGAGGACGCCAAAGAGTTCGAGGGGGTAGTGCCCGTCTACTCGCAGATCGATAACATGCACCAGAAGACCATAAGGAAACTTATGGGGGGCGCGGTCGAGACTTATGCCGGCTCGGCCGTCGGCGGGGTCCCGCGCGAGGTGGCGGAGAGGCACCGCCTTATGAGCCTCCCGGAGGCCTTTACCGAACTCCACGCCCCCAAAGGTCCGCCCGAGCTGCGGGATACGGCGAGGAAGAGCCTCGCCTTCGACGAGTTCTTCCTCCTGGAGCTTGGCCTTGCCCTTAAAAGAAAGACCATAAAGAAGGAAGGGGGAGTGGCCTTCAAGGGCGACTACGGGCTCGAGAAGAAGCTCAGGGAGCTACTACCCTTCTCCCTTACCAATGCGCAGGAGCGGGTCATTGAAGAAGTACGGCGCGACATGGCCGCCCCGCACCCGATGAACCGGCTCATACAGGGAGACGTCGGCTCGGGGAAGACCGTCGTCAGCTACATGGCGGTCTTGAATGCCGTTGAGAACGGATGGCAGGCCGCCATAATGGCCCCCACGGAAATTCTCGCGGAGCAGCACTTCCTTACCACCCGCGCTTTCTCCGAATCCCTCGGCGTACGCACGGCCTGCCTTACGGGCAACACCCCGGCCGCGCTCAAGAGAAAAACCCTCTCCGCCGTGAAAGAAGGAGAAGTAGATCTCTTAATCGGCACTCACGCGCTTATTCAAAAGGACGTCTGCTTTAAACGCCTCGGGCTTGCCGTCGTGGACGAGCAGCACCGCTTCGGCGTGGTGCAGAGGGCGGCCATAAAGAAGAAGGCGGGGGAGGGGGAAGGGGGGGAAGAAAAACTCTCGCCCGACATACTCGTCATGACGGCCACCCCCATACCGCGGACCCTTTCGATGACGGTCTACGGAGAGCTCGACGTGTCCATAATAGACGAGCTCCCGGCCGGGAGGAAACCGGTCACGACGAAACTCCTCCGCGAACGGGACAGGGAGAAGGCCTACGGCGTCGTACGCGACGAGGTTGCGAAGGGCGGCCAGGCATACATCGTCTACCCGCTCGTCGAGGAGAGCGAGGAGCTTAGCCTTAAGGACGCGACCAACATGAAGGACCACCTCGCGAAGGATATCTT
>JAZGJJ010000164.1 GCA_036482575.1 Thermodesulfobacteriota bacterium | reverse complement strand
CCTCCTCCGGCCGAAGCGGCACCACCGCCTCCTCCGGTCGAAGCGGTACCTCCGCCAGCACCACCGGCCGCAGCGGCACCGGGGGTCGAGCCCCCTATGCCCTCTGACGTATGGGAGGCGGGGGATTTTCTTGGCGGACCGGAGGTAGAAGAGGCTTCGGCCTCCGCCGAGGACGACGAAGACATATTCGGAATATCATCGGAAGAGGAAGGGGGAGGGGAAGGGGAAAAACCGGCAGAGGAGTTCTTTGATATGGAGTTGGGCGCGGAGGACATAGCGCCAATCGAAGAGGTCGGCGCACCGGCCGTGGAACTACCGGTTGCACCCGCGGCCGCACCGGAGCCGACTCCCGTAGTGGAACCACCGGCACCGGTCATAGAACCACCGGAGGCACCCGCCCCCTGGGAGCCGGAGGAGGCTCCGCCCATGGCCGCACCGGAGCCGACTCCCGTTGCCGCACCGGAACCGCCGCCCCTCAGGGCGACAGAGGAGGCTATAATGGCTGAAATCGGAGCAATACCGAAAGACCAGCTCGAAGAAATAGTCAGGAAGGTATCCCGCGAGGTCGTAGAGGAGATAGCCTGGGAGGTAATACCCGAGCTCGCCGAGGAACTCATAAAAAACGAGATTGTCGACAAGATCCGCTCGGCCATGATAAAACAGAAATGATAGAGCAGGACTAAACGCGCACGAAAAACCTCTTTATCCTTAAAGAATCCCCGCCCCCTACGGCGGGGTTCTTCAATTTTGAAGGCCCGCTATGAGCAACGGAAAAGAACTCGCAAAGATATACGAGCCCGGAGCGGTGGAGGGGCGGTGGTCCGCCCGTTGGCTCGAAAAACGCCTTTTCACGGCGGACCCGGCCTCAAGCAAAGAGCCCTTCACCATGGTCATCCCTCCGCCGAACATAACCGGCACGCTTCACCTCGGTCACGCCCTTAATAACACGCTCCAGGATATAATGGCCCGCTATAAGAGGATGCGGGGCTTTAACGTCCTCTGGGTACCCGGCATAGATCACGCCGGCATAGCCACGCAGAACGTCGTCGAGAAAAAACTTCACGAAGAGGGGTCGGACCGCCATAAGCTCGGCCGCGACGAGTTCATAGAGAGGGTCTGGCAGTGGAAGGAGGAGAGCGGCGGGGCCATTATAAACCAGCTCAAGCGGCTCGGCTCCTCGTGCGACTGGACCAGGCAGCGCTTCACCATGGACGAGGGGCTCTCACGGTCCGTGCGCGAGGTCTTTATATCCCTCTACAAAGAAGGGCTCATATACAGGGGCGACTACATAATAAACTGGTGCCCCAGATGCCACACCGCGCTCTCCGACCTGGAGGTCGAGGCGGAGGAGACCGACGGAAGCCTCTGGCACCTCGTCTACCCGGCAAAGGACGGCAAAGGGAGCATTACCGTGGCCACCACCCGGCCCGAGACCATGCTCGGCGACGTGGCCGTGGCTGTAAACCCCGAGGACAAGCGCTATAAAAAACTTATTGGAAAGACCCTCCTCCTCCCTCTCATCGGGAGAGAGATACCGGTTATAACCGACCCGTCGGTCGATATGGAGTTCGGCACCGGGGCGGTGAAGATAACCCCGGCCCACGACTTCAACGACTTCGAGATGGCCTCCCGCCACGACCTGCCCTCGATAAGCATCATGGACATGGACGCCCGCATGAACGAAGCGGCCGGGAGCTATAAGGGACTTACCCGGTACGAGGCAAGGGAGAAGGTCGTAAAAGACCTTACCGCCCTGGGGCTCCTCAAGAAGACCGAAAAGTACGCCGTCCGGCTCGGCTCCTGCTACAGGTGCGGGACCGTGGTGGAGCCGACGCTCTCGAAGCAGTGGTTCGTAAAGGTAAAGCCCCTTGCCGAGCCCGCCATAAAGGCCGTTCAAGACGGGGAGACCGTCTTTGTCCCGAAGAGCTGGGAGAAGACCTACTTCGAATGGATGAGGAACATCCGCGACTGGTGCATCTCCCGGCAGATCTGGTGGGGACACAGGATACCGGCATGGCACTGCAAGGACTGCGAACACATAACCGTCTCCACCTCCGACCCCGCGGCTTGCGAAAAGTGCGGTGGCAAAAAGATCGAGCAGGACCCCGACGTGCTCGACACATGGTTCTCCTCGGCGCTCTGGCCGTTCTCCACTCTCGGCTGGCCCGAGAAGACGCCGGAGTTAAAAACCTTCTACCCTACCTCCGCGCTCTTTACGAGCTTCGACATAATATTTTTCTGGGTCGCCCGCATGATGATGATGGGCTTGAAGTTCAGGGGTGAGGTGCCGTTCAAAGAGGTCTACATACACGCCCTCATCCGCGACGCCGAAGGGAAGAAGATGAGCAAGAGCAAGGGCAACGTCATCGACCCGCTCGTCATGATGGATAAGTACGGCACCGACGCGCTCCGGTTCTCGCTCGCGGCCTTCGCCGCGCAGGGGCGCGACATAAAGCTCGCCGAAGACAGGATAGAGGGCTACCGGAACTTTTCCAACAAGCTCTGGAACCTCGCGCGCTTCACCCTTATGAGCGTGGACAAAGACGCCACGGGCGGCTTCGATATAGCGGTCGATAAGTACACAACGGCGGACAAGTGGATTATAACGAAGCTCGACGAGTGCTACAATACGGTTGGGAGGTCCATAGACCGCTACCAGTTCGACGCGGCGGCAAGGGCGCTCTACTCCTTTATATGGCACGAGCTCTGCGACTGGTACGTGGAGCTCGTAAAGCCGGACCTTCGTGGAGAGGGGGGGGGAGAGAACGGGGAGGACAGAAAAAGGATCGCATCGAGCGTTCTCTTGAGCGTGCTCGAAGACACCATGAAACTCCTCCACCCCTTCATGCCCTTCATAACCGAGGAGATATACTCTTACCTGCCGGGTGGGAAAAGAAAAAAAGAGCAGTGCCTGATGGAAGAGCTCCTCCCCAGCGAGCGGGACGTCTACCCCGAAGAGGCCCGCGAGATGGAGAGCTTGATGGAGGTCATAAAGGCAATAAGGAACATACGGACGGAGATGAACGTCCCGCCCGGAACCCCGCTCGACTGCGTGTGCCTGCCGGCCGACGAAGCCGGGAGACGAACGCTTACCAGGGGCGAAGGGTACATAAAGAGCCTCGCGCGGGTGGAAGGGTTTACAATCGGCGGAGAAAAGCCCGAGCAGGCGGCCTTCTCCATCGCCGACGGCGTGGAGGTCTACGTGCCGCTAAAAGGGCTTATAGACGTTGACTCCGAGACAAAGAGGCTCGGCAAAGAGCTTGAAAAGCTCCTGAAAGACTTTTCGAGCGTGGAGAAAAAGCTCTCGAACGAGGAGTTCCTCGGCAAGGCCCCTAAAGAGATCATAGAGAAACAGAAGGTGCGGCTCGAGGGGCTACGGGAGAAGAGGTCGAAGGTCGAGGCCGGACTCGAGAGGCTCAAAAGCCTCGGGGAATAAGATGAACGGACGCACGGGTATGAAGACGAAAACTAAAACTAAAATGAAAACGAAAAAACGTACCACGCCGCGCCTCGACAGGTACACCGAAGTGCTCATACGGGCGGCCCTTGTCGAGGACCTCGGGCCGGGCGACATAACCACCGACGCCGTGGTGCCCAGGGGGACGCAGGGCTCGGCGAGTATCGTGGCGAAGCAGCCGCTCATCGTCTGCGGCCTGAGCGTCGCCGGAAGAGTATTCGCCTCGGTCGACAGAAGGCTCTGCTTCACCCCGCTCGCGAAGGACGGCGCGCGGGTAAGGAAGGGTGCTGTCATAGCGAAAGTGGAAGGAGGACTTCGGGGGATACTCTCCGGCGAGAGGGTGGCGCTTAACTTCCTCCAGAAACTCTCCGGCGTAGCGACGCTTACAAGTGAGTTCGTGAAGAAAGCGGGGAAGCGGGGGCCCAGGATACTCGACACCCGCAAGACCACCCCGTGCATGAGGATACTCGAAAAGTACGCCGTAAAGACCGGCGGGGGAGAGAACCACAGGCTGGGCCTCTTCGACGCCGTACTTATAAAGGATAACCACATAACGGCGGCGGGCGGGGTAGGCAAGGCGCTCGATGCCGTTAAGAAACGTTACCGGGGGAAGGTCTCGGTGGAGGTGGAGACAAAAAGCCTCCAAGAGGTCCGCGAGGCGCTTCATGCGGGAGCGGACCTGATAATGCTCGACAACATGGGCGTGGCGAAGATAAAAAAGGCAATGGCCCTTATCGGCGAGAGGGCGCTCGTAGAGGTGTCGGGAGGCATAACGCTTGAAAACGTCGGAGAGGTGTCGCGCTCGGGCGTGGACTTCATCTCCGTCGGCGGGCTCACGCACTCCGCGCCCGCGGTCGACATCTCGCTCAAGGTGACACGGTGTACACCCGGGAAGTCGAAATAGTACGGTTCCTCAAAGAGGAGAGCGGCTACCTGTCGGGACAGGCCATAAGCCGCGCGCTCGGCATCTCCAGGACGGCGGTCTGGAAACAGATCGGAAAGTTGAGGGAGGCCGGCTACTCCATAGAGGCGCGCCCGAGGAAGGGCTACCGCCTCACCGGCCCCCCTCCGTTCAACGGAATAGAGGTCGCCTCCTCCCTTGAAACGGAGTTCATAGGAAAAGGGGGAAACCTCCTCTTCTTCCCCATGCTCGACTCCACCAACTCGAAGGCCATGGAGCTCGCCAGGGCGGGCGCTCCCGAGGGGACCGCTATAATAGCCGACAGCCAGAGGGCCGGTAAGGGACGGCTCGGAAGGAGGTGGGAGTCCCCGCCGGGACTGAACCTCTACACCTCCATAATACTAAGGCCGAAGATATTGCCACAGGACGCCCAATCGCTCACACTCCTCTCGGCCGTGGCCACGGCCGAAGCCGTCGCCGCGTACAGCCCCGTAAAACCCACGGTAAAGTGGCCGAACGATATACTCATAGAGTCCTGCAAGGTCGCAGGCATACTGACCGAGATGAACTCGGAAATGGACAGGGTGAACTTCGTGGTGGTGGGCATCGGGGTGAACCTGAACGCGGCCCCCTCTCTCAGGCACGGCCGGATGCGGATCCCGGCCGTCTCCATCAAGGGAATGGAAAAAACCGGCTCGGACGTCCCCAGGGCCCGCTTTACCCAAACCCTTTATTCCGCGATGGAAAAATGGTATAAAGTATATCTTACCGACGGGCTCTCCCCGGTCGTGAGTGCATGGAGAGGATACTTCGCCTCGGAAGGCAAGCCGGTCAGGGTGAGCGGGCCTCCGAATATCGAGGGC
>JAZGJJ010000163.1 GCA_036482575.1 Thermodesulfobacteriota bacterium | reverse complement strand
GGTCGAGGTCTCCATTGCCCAGCGCTTCGTCCTCTTCCTGGGCTACCCCACCCTTAGCCTCTCGGTCGTGCTCTTCAGCTTCCTTCTAAGCAGCGGGATCGGAAGCCTCCTGAGTCCGCGTCTCTTGAAGGGGCCGCTCGCGAGGAGGTCGGCCGTGGCGGCCGCGGCCGTAGCCATACTCCTCGTCATTTACTATGCCACCCTTACCGGAGTTCTCGACCGGACCCACTCCTACCCGACGGGCGTAAAGTCCCTTATAGCCTTTGCCGCCATATTCCCCCTGGGTTTTCTTATGGGGGTGCCTTTCCCCACGGGGCTTTTGATGGTTAAGGAACGCCGTCCCGACGCGGTGCCGTGGATGTGGGGGGTGAACGGCATATCTTCCTTTGCCGGCGCGCTCCTGGTCATAATGGTCGCGATAAAGTGGGGGTTCCACCTGAGCCTCCCCGCTGCCGCCCTCCTTTACGGGGGGGTGGCAGTGCTGTCCGCGCGGATGGGCGCCGGACTCCGAGAGGGGGGGGAGGGGGGACCGTCCGGAGGTTGACGCGTTGCAATTCCACGGACTTTTGTGCTAACTTTAACCTAACCCGATACCCCGATACGATGGAGCTTACGGAAGAAAGGATAGTCAAGGGCATATCCGTGGTCCTGCTTATAGCGGCGGCCCTTCTGTGGTGGTTCGTGTTCTTCGAGACGGGTAAGGACTGGTGGCAGTTCGACGTGGGGGAGAGGATAGACCCCCCCGGGGGGCTCCGGCTGGTCGATGATTGATAGAGCGGGGTTGACACGGGGAAGCGGGAACGGAAATAAACCTCGCACACGCCTACTCCATGCGTGAGCCCGACCACGGACTCTGGTATGCCTTCGGGGCCCTCTTTTTCCTTTCAGCCTCTATCCTCATAATCGAGATATCCTTCACCCAGATCTTCTCCGCGACCCTTCAGAACCCCATGATATTCGGGGTGGTGGGCTCCACCATCCTCGGGCTGGGGCTCGGGGGCTTCCTCTACTACCGGCTCTCGACAAAGCGCCCCGCGCTCGTTGAAGGGGAGGCGTTCTTTATCGTCTCCGGCCTCGTCTTCGCGCTCTCGATCCTCCTCCTCCTCTATCTCGTCACGCGCTTCCCGTGGCAGTGGCAGGAACTCATCCCCATGGTAATAGCCTCCTTTATACCCGGGGGGCTCCTCATGGCCTCCATCTACGCCCGGTTCGCCCTGAAGGGACACCTCCTCTACTACGGGGACCTCGGGGGGGCTTCGATAGGGTGCCTTCTGGCCATAGTACTCCTTAACGGCCTCGGGGGTCCGATAAACACCGTCATTGCGGCGGCCGGTATTATAGTGCTCATCCCGCTGGTCTTTGCCTTCAAGAGCGGGAGCATACGGGCGGTCACGGCCGTAGCGGCCTTGCTGGCGGGGGTTATAGCGCTTGGGACGGCCAACCAGGGGCGGGGAGTTATAAGGGTGGACTACTCAAAGGTGGGCATAGACTCGTTCCAGAAGACGTCCCTGGCCGAAGAGCGGATACTCGAGACAAGGTGGGACGCCTACTCGAGGGTCGACCTCGTCAGAGACACGGAGGACACGCGGCTCATCTTTATAAACGGGGGCACGCTGGCCCCGATGCTCCGCATAGAGGGCCGGGAGAAGGAGGGGGTGGAAGAACTGCTCCGGGTCATAGGGCCGCTGAACTCGGTCCCCTTCTTCTTCCTCCCGAAGGACGAGGTCCTCATCATAGGTTCCGGGGGAGGCATGCAGGTGGCCACGGCCCTTCTTGCCGGGAGCGGGCACGTGACCGCCGTCGAGGTAAACCCGCTGGTGGTCGAGACGGTCCTGGACCACTCGGACTATAACGGGGGCATATACCGCTACCGGAACGTTGACGTAGCGGTTGACGAGGGCAGGAGCTTTTTAAAGAGGAGCAGCAAGAACTACGACCTCATATTCCTCCCGCTGGCCTACTCCCTTATTTCCGTAAAGTCCGGGAGGCTTATCTTTACCGAGGACTACCTGCACACCCTCGATGCCTTCGGCGATTACTGGGACCACCTGCCCCGGGGCGGGCGGCTGGCAATAATAATAAACGAGGAGATGCTCCTTACCAGGCTCATATCCACGGCCCTTTCGCTGCTTGAAGAACGGGGGCTTTCCCCCGCCGAAGCGCTCTCTTCGCTGGTCGTGCTGAACACGGCCGAGGGCACACCCTATTCCAACCTGATAATGATTAAGAAGGGAGGGTTCTTCCGGGAGGAGGCCGGGGAGCTTATGCGTTTCGCGGAGAATTCGGGCCTTAACCCGCTGCACATACCCTACGAGAAGCCGCGGCAGCCGGAGCTCGCGAGGCTCGCGGAAGGGTCGATCTCCCTTCGGGAGTGGGTAGGGAGCGCCCCCTTCAATATCAACCCCGCCACGGACAAAAGCCCCTTCTTCTTTAACCTTAGGAAAGGGGTCCCGAAGGGGCTGACCATGTTTTTCTGGACCACCCTCGCGGTTATGCTCGTCTTCACGGCGCTCTTTATAGGCCGCTACGACGATAGCGGGGAAAGAGATAATAAGGGGGGGTCTCTGCTCGTGCAGTTCCTTCTCTACTTCATGGCCATCGGCATGGGCTACATGCTGATCGAGATCTCTCTTGCCCAACGCTTCATCCTCTTCCTGGGCTACCCCACCCTTAGCCTCTCGGTCGTGCTCTTCAGCTTCCTCTTAAGCGGCGGCTTCGGAAGCCTCCTGAGCCCCTACCTGTTTAAAGGCTCCCCGGCGGCGAGATCTTCCGCCGCAGCCATAGGCGTGGTGTCGCTGCTGCTCGTTTACTACGCCGGACTTCCGGCCGTTTTCGAGGCCGCCCTCTCCTCTTCCATAGGCATTAAGTCGCTCGTGACGTTCGTGCTTATCCTGCCTCTGGGCTTCTTCATGGGGGTGCCGTTCCCTGCGGGCCTTGTCATGCTCAAGGGGCGCCATCCCGGGGCCGTGCCGTGGATGTGGGGGGTAAACGCCATAAGCTCCTTTGCCGGCGCGCTCCTGGTCATAATGGTCGCGATGAAGTGGGGTTTCCACCTGAGCCTCCCCATAGCCGCCCTCCTTTACGGGGCGGTGGCGGTCTTGTCCGCGCGGATGGGCTCCGGTCCGCGACCGTCCGGAATCCAGGAGGGGGGACCGTCCGGAGTCCGGGAGAGGGGGGAGGGGGGGGCATAAGGCGGAAAAACCCTTGCGATTTCAACGGTTTTGTGTTAATTTTATCGGAGAGATAAAGACCGATTTCCTTCCATCCAGCGCGTTAGAGAACAATGAAACAACCCCTTATTCAAAGCATTTCCCCTGTTTTTTTAGTTGCCGCCCTGATGATGGTAGCGGGGTGCGCGCCTAAGGAGGCGGAACTTAAGGGGGCCGGAGAGACCGGGGCCGCCACCCCCTCCCCCCCCTCCCCCGCCGCGCCCAAGGCCCCACAGGAGAGGACGGCCGAATACGTCGACCCGGTTACCGGCATGGAGTTTGTCCTGGTCAAGGGAGGCTGCTTCGAGATGGGCGACACCTTCAACGAGTACCACAACGACCCGGTCAAGCCCGTTCCCGTCCATGAGGTCTGCCTTGACGACTTCTATATAGGCAAGTACGAGGTAACGCAGCCCGAGTGGATGAAGGTAATGAAGAAAAACCGGTCGAAGTTCAGACGCGGCAACCGGCCGGTGGAAAGGGTGAGCTGGTACGACGCGGAGAGCTTCCTCAGGAGGCTGAACAGGAAGACCGACGGGAAGTACCGCCTGCCTACGGAGGCGGAATGGGAGTACGCCTGCAGGCAGGGCGGGCAGAAGGTCAAGTTCGGGACGGGTAAGAACCTCATAAGCTCCGACGAGGCCAACTATGACGGGAGGAGCCGCCTTATCGGGATGACCTCCATGGAAAAGGGGATCTACCGGGGAAAGACGACGCCCGTCGGCTCTTTTATCCCCAACGAGCTGGGCATCCATGACATGAGCGGCAACGTCTGGGAGTGGACGGCCGACTTCTTCTCCGAGACCTACTATAAGAACAGCCCCAGGAATAACCCACGGGGGCCCGAGACCGGCAGGGAGCGCGTGGTGCGCGGCGGCGGCTTCGGCTACTATCCGGACTATCTCAGGTGCGCGCACAGGAAGTTTTACGGCGGCGGCCTGGTATCCCCCTACTTCGGCTTCCGGGCGGCGAGAACGCCTTAGAATAAGGGCAACGTACCTTAAGGGAGGGCCTTATGGGTTTTAAAAAAGTTTTCCCGATACTGGCTGTCTTGCTTTTTTCCGTGGCAACGGCATGCATGAAGGAGCCGGAACCCGCGCTTGACACCACGAGCGTGAACGCCTACTTCGCCAGTGTCGAGCTCATAAAGAAGAAGCTCACGCCCGAGCAGAACGAGCAGTTTATAGAAGCGCTCAAGTTCATCGTAACCTCGGACGACTCGCTGGAGGACCCGGTCAAGGCCCTAGCCGACTTGGCCGACTTCGGCTCCGGCGCGCATACCATGAAGACCCTTAACGGGAAGACCTTCGACGGGATAATCGAGCTTGCCAGGAGCAAAAAGGTGCAGTGGCGCAAGCTCAAGCGAGAAAAGATCGAGGAGGTAGAGGCGGAGATAGCGGAGATAGAGAAGAAGAGGGCCGAATACAACGAGAGCCGGGAGGTCCTCTCCACGCTAACCCTGGAGGGGCTCCGCTACTACTGGGAGTTGATCCCGGACGCCAATATGTCCATGCCCATGATCGAGATGACGCTTACCAATAAGAGCGGCTCGGATATCTCGGAGCTCACGCTCCAGGGCGTGGTCACCACCCCGGACCGTGCCGAGCCGTGGATAGACGCCTCCTATATTACGAAGGTGCCGGGCGGGCTGAAGGACGGTAAGACGAGGCACCTTAAGCTCCTGGCTCCCCCGGGCATGGAGTGGGGACAGGTGCCGGAGGAGTTGCGGGGCAGGGAGGACACCACCCTGGAGATGAAGATCCTTAACGCCAGGAAGAGCGACGGCGAGCTGCTCGCGTATGACTTCACCCTGAAAGACCGCCAGAGGATGGCGCAGTTGAACTCCGAAAGGTTCGGCCTGGAGCAGGAGTTGAACAAGGAAATGCCGTTTTAACCCGCCCCGCGGCGGAGACGAAGGGGGCCGGCGGAGGGAGCTAATTGAGGAGCTAACGGAGGGGCCCAGCGGGCCCCCTTTCTTATGGTCGGACCGCGCGAACGGATTCGGTGGAACAGGCGCCCCGGGAGGGCCCGGTAACGATACCGCTCGTAAACAGGACGGCGCGGGCGCAGCAGGAGCCGGCTTCCTCTGAAGACCAGTGCACGGCGCGGCTGTCTCCGTTAACAAAGACCGCGCTCCAGTTCCACGCGGACTTGGCAGCGATGGAGCCGAGCTCTTCTACCGTGGGCAGCCGCCAGTCGTCGTGGCCGCCAGTCTTCATCTTCTCCACATACTCCCCGGCACCCTCCCAGGTAATACATTCCTCCTCCTCCGCGTAGCTGTCCTTCCTGGCCCACATGAGGCCCGCCTTCTCGTGCGTGACGGTGCCGTCGCCGTTATCTATCAGGCGGCCATGCGTCTTTTCCATCGGGGTAGGGGAAGTGGACGCGGGAGGAGTGGCGGGGGTGGGGGT
>JAZGJJ010000162.1 GCA_036482575.1 Thermodesulfobacteriota bacterium | reverse complement strand
CTACCTGCGGTTGCACGCCCACCTGGTTGAACTCCTCTATGACCATCTCAATGGGGTCCTCGATGGTCACTATATTGACCTCCGGGGTCGAGAGTGTCTTAAGCGCCGAGTAGAGTGTGGTCGTCTTGCCGCTGCCGGTGGGGCCGGTCACCAGTATTATGCCGTGGCTCTTCTTGAGGAAAGAGTCGAACAACCCGAACTCCCTCTTGTAAAAGCCGAGGTCTTTGAGCTCCTGGAAGAGCATGTCCGGGTCGAATATCCTTATGACGACCTTTTCGCCGAAGGCCGTGGGGAGGGTGGAGATCCTGAGCTCTATCTCCTTCCCCTTGTACTCGGTCTTTATCCTGCCGTCCTGAGGCCTTCTCTTTTCGGCTATGTCCATCCTGGAGAGCATCTTTATTCTCGAGACGATCGGAGGGTGGACTTCCTTGGGGATGCTGTGTATGAAGTGAAGCACCCCGTCTATGCGGAGTCTCGCGTAAGAGTTCTCCCTCTTGGGCTCTATATGTATGTCGCTCGCTCTCTGGTCGAAGGCGTAGTGGAGGAGGTACTCGACGGCGTTTACCACGTGCTGGTCGGTGGCCTCTATCTCGGCCGTGCCCTTGAGCCGTACGTACTGCTCGAGGTTCCCGAGGTCCATTCCCCCGACCCGTTCCTTCTGGGCGGCCACTACCGCGGTATGGAACCCGTAGAACTCGCGGACCACCCTCAGGATGTCGGTCTTGGAGGCGAGGACCAGCGTTACCCTGGTCCTGGTGGTCCTTTTGAGGCTCTCCACCCCCTCGAGGTCGAAGGGGTCGGCCACCGCGATGGTCACCACGCCGTCCTTTTCGTCTATGGGGACCATGAGGTGTCTCTGCGCGAAGGGCCTCGGGATGCTGGAGGTGACCACCTCGAGGTTCAGCTTCAGCGGGTCGATCTTCCGGTAGGGCATCCCTACCTCGTCGGCAATCGCCCGGGTCACGAGGTCCTCGGTGAGCGTCTTTCCCTTCTTGCCGGGTATCTCGAGGGTGAAAGAGGCTATCACCTCGGCGGGCGAGACGGACTCCACCATCGTGTGGAGCCTCTTTCCGGAATAGAAGGACTCTTGCTTCTTATAGATCCGTGCACGTTGGGCCTCGCCCTTTATGCGGATCTCCGTATGCTGCTCCTCGGTTAAGAGCTTTTTTTTCTTGAGGAGGTCGGCAACGAACTCAATCGTCAGAGATTTTTTCTCCTCCGCGACCTGGCTGCCCCCCGCCCCCCCCTGCCCCCCCTGGCTCTCCCCCTGCTCCGTCTTTCCCTTGCTTTTCTCCATGGCTACCTCGTTTTTTCCCTAATATGGAGTTCAAAAGCTCGTTCGTTTTTTTCTGCTCTTCGATGGTCTCTTTTACAAGGTCCTTTATGCCAAAGATGGAGAAGGGCAACGCCATCCACAGTATAAGGCCCACCCCGGACCCTACCACAAAAAACAGTATAAGGGCGCCGGTAAGCGTTGAGAAGCCGCCTTCCGCCCCCATCATACCCCTTCCGCCGCTATCCTGTCCACGGCCTTTTCGGGGGGCAGCCTGTCCTGTCCGCCGCTCTCCATGTCCTTTACGGTGACGACCCCATCCGCGAGCTCGTCCTCGCCGACAATGACGACGAACCTCGCTCCCGTCCTGTGGGCCCGTTTCATGCGGTTCTTGAGAGAGCCGTCACCGTAGTCCACGACGACCCTCTTCCCCCTCTCCCGCAGGACCCTTACAAAGGGCGTTCCCTTTTTTCCCGCCTCCTCTCCCATGGCGATAAGCACGGTGAGCGGGCCGGCGGATACGCTCCTCTCTTCCAGGAGCAGTACCAGCCGCTCCATGCCTATGGCAAAACCGAAGCACGGGGTGTCCGGCCCTCCGAGCTCTTTTACCAGTCCGTCGTACCTGCCTCCGGCGGCCACCGCGTTCTGGGAGCCAAGACCCTCGGCCGTAATCTCGAAGGTGGTCTTCGTGTAGTAGTCGAGCCCCCTTACCATGCGCGGGTTTACCGTGTACTCTATACCGAGCTCGCCCAAGTGTCCCCTGAGGGCCGTGAAGTGCTCGCCGCACTCCCCGCATACCGCCTCGAGTATGGCGGGCGCTTCGCCGGTAGCTTCGATGCAGCCGGGGTTCTTGCAGTCGAGCGCCCGCAAGGGGTTCGCCTCTATCCTCCTCAGGCAGTTGCCGCAGAGTTTTTCTTTGACGGTCTCGAGGAACACTTCGAGCTTTTCCTTGTACCGGGGTCTGCACTCCGGGCACCCGAGCGAGTTTATGTGGAGTGTAGCGCCGACGACCCCGAGCTTTTTAAAGAGCGTTACGAGGCCCTCGATTACCTCGGCGTCTACGCCGGGGCTCGTTTCGCCGAGCACCTCGGCCCCGATCTGGTAGAACTGGCGGTACCTTCTCTTCTGGGGCCTCTCGTAGCGGTACATGGGCCCGGTGTAGTAGAGCCTGGCCACGGGCATCTCGTTATAGAGCTTGTGCTCTATGTAGGCCCTTACAACGGGTGCGGTGCCCTCGGGCCTCAAGGTCAGGGAGTCCCCGCGGCGGTCGGTAAAGGTGTACATCTCCTTTTCCACTATGTCGGTCGTCTCGCCGATGCTGCGGGAGAAGAGTTCGGTCCTCTCCACCACCGGCACCCTTATCTCCGAGAAGCCGTAGCAAGAGAAGATCCTCCGGGCCTCGTCCTCTATATGTCTCCACAGCTCGCTCCGGTCCGGGAGGATGTCGTTAAAACCTCTTACGGCGGTTATGTTCATAGTGGATTTTTGGACGGGCCTTTTAAGCGGGGATAAGGATTCCAACGCAAAGCCCTCCGTCCGGGGACCGGCTGTCCGGCGGGGACCAGCGGGGCTATGAATGCCGCCTTGAGCTGAGAGGCGACACCCGGGCTGTTAAGCCTCCATCTTAAGAGAGAGACGTTCAAGGACGATATCGTCAATGGACCTTCCTTCCGCCGCTGGGGCCGCCGCTGGGGCCGCCGTCGGGGCCGCCGCCATCTCCCTGGCCTCCGCCGGGGCGACCACCGCCTCCTCTTCCTCGGGGGCTTCCCCCTCTCCCTTATCGTCGTACTGGCCGCTTTTAACGGCCTTCAAAAAGGAGCCGTGCTGCTCGCGCATCAACTCCTTTACGACCACCTTCAGGTTCTCGAACTTAAGTACGTCGGCATAGCTGGTCTTCCTGGAGGCGAGTATGACGCCGCCCTTGAACAGAAGGGTCGTTATGACGGGGTTCTTCATCCCCCCGTCCTCGGTCTGGACGTGGAAGACCTCGCCCATGTGTTTTACGTTTTGGTTGAGACCCAGTTGCATGAGAAATTTTTACCATATTATAGGGATTTATGCAAGTGTGTGGTAGTGAGGTAGCGTAAAGTATGGTGTGTAAATACGCTACCGGTCTTCCAATCGACACCAGGCGCGCCGGCGTGACGCCGGTCTAAATATTGGGTTCAGCGTCACGCTGGGAGAAGGCCCTTGACTCCCCGCAACTCTTGGGGTATTTTGGGCCTGTATCCACTAAACAGAAGGAGAAAGCCGCGATGACCGGAAGCCCGGACGACAGGCACGGCACCATAGAGGTGCTGACAGGCGAGACGGAACTATTCCCGCCGCCCGGCGAGTTCAAGGAGGGCGCGCATATAAAGGGGATGGAGAGCTATGAAGCCCTCTACCGGGAGTCAATCGAAGACCCCGACGGTTTCTGGGGCCGGATGGCGGATATGCTCGACTGGACCGGGCGCTGGAAGACCGTCTGCGAGTGGGACTTTAAAAGGCCCGACGTAAAGTGGTTTATCGGCGGCAAGCTGAACGCCTCCTATAACTGCCTGGACCGCCACCTCGACTCGGAGCGCGCCGACAGGGGGGAGAAGGCCGCCATAATATGGGAGGGCGACGGAGGAGAGCAGAGGACCATCACCTACCGGGAGCTCACCACGGAGGTATGCCGTTTTGCGGGCGTCTTGAGGAAGAACGGTGTTGGGAAGGGCGACCGCGTTACGATATATATGCCCATGGTCCCGGAGCTTGCGGTGGCCATGCTCGCCGCCGCGAGGATAGGCGCCATACACAGCGTTGTGTTCGGCGGTTTTTCCGCCGCGTCGCTCCGGGACAGGATACACGACTCCTCCTCGCGGCTCGTCATAACGGCCGACGAGGGGCTCCGGGGGGGGAAGCGCGTGCCGCTGAAGGAAAGTTGCGATGCCGCGCTCGACGACTGCCCGACCGTGGAGCGGGTAATAGTGCTCCGGAGGACCGGCGGGGAGATAAAGATGAAAGAGGGCCGGGACCTGTGGTGGCGCGAGGAGATGGAAGCCCCCGACATTAGCGACGAGGCGCCGCCCGAGGAGATGGACTCCGAGGACCCGCTCTTTATCCTCTACACGAGCGGGTCTACCGGGAAGCCGAAGGGGGTGCTCCATACCACCGGCGGCTATCTCCTCTACGCCGCGCTTACCTTCAAGTGGATATTCGACTACCGGGAGGAGGACGTATTCTTCTGCACCGCGGACATAGGCTGGGTCACGGGGCACAGCTACATAGTCTACGGCCCGCTTGCCTGCGGGGCCACCACCGTCATGTTCGAGGGCATACCCACGTACCCCGGGCCCGACAGGTTCTGGGAACTCGTGGATAAGTACAAGGTAAGCACCGTCTACACCGCGCCCACGGCCATAAGGGCGCTTATGCGGTTCGGCGACGAGTGGGTGGAGAAGCACAGCCTTAAGAGCCTCCGGCTTCTCGGCACGGTCGGGGAGCCCATAAACCCCGAGGCCTGGATGTGGTACCACCGGGTGGTGGGCAAGGGGAAGCTCCCGATAGTGGATACCTGGTGGCAGACCGAGACCGGCGGCATACTTATCTCTCCGCTCCCGGGGGCCACCACCTTGAAGCCCGGCTCGGCGGGAAGACCGTTTTTCGGGGTGGTCCCGAAGGTCTTGAAGGAGAACGGAGAAGAGGCCGGGGCGAACGAGGGGGGGTATCTCGTGATAGAGAGGCCGTGGCCGGGGATCCTCCGGGGCACCTACGGCGACCCGGAGAAGAAACGCATGAAGGAGGTCTACTTCAGCCGCTTCCCGGGGTGCTACTTCACGGGCGACGGCGCGCGGGTCGACCCGGACGGGGACTACTGGGTCATGGGCAGGATAGACGACGTACTTAACGTTTCGGGGCACCGGCTCGGTACGGCCGAGATAGAGAGCGCGCTCGTCTCGCACGAAGCGGTCGCCGAGGCCGCGGTGGTCGGCTTCCCCCACGAGATAAAAGGGGAGGGGATATACGCCTTCGTGGTACTTAAGGAGGGGATTGCCTCGTCCGGAGAGTTACGGGGAGAGCTGGGGGGGCACGTCCGGAAAGAGATAAGCCCCATCGCGAAACCGGATAAGATCCAGTTCGCGACGGGGCTTCCCAAAACCAGAAGCGGCAAGATAATGCGCCGGATACTGCGTAAGATAGCCTCTGGCGCCACCGGGGACGTGGGCGATGTTTCCACCCTTGCCGACCCAGGCGTCGTAGAACAGCTTATAGAGGAGCGTCTTTAAAGGGGGTTTTATTTAAGTCCTTTTCTGACAGCCCCTTCCGCCGCCTCAACCGCCCTACGTCCTTTTCGCCTGATAGCCCCTTCCGCCGCTGCCGCCTCTCCTGTTCGCCTTTGCCCTGCGCTTGGCGGCTTCCTGACGTTTCCTCTTCTTCTTTACGCTCGGCTTTTCGTAAAACCTTCTCCTCTTGAGCTCCCGGAAGGTCCCGTCCTGCGCGAGTTTCCTCTTCAGTATCTTAAGCGCTTTTTCGAGCTGGTCGTCGAAGACTCTGACTTCCGACAAGTGTCAACACCCCCCCGCTATAATGAAATGGGTTTGGCTTTGTTTGCGGTTCTTTGGCACGAATGTCCCATTATATCAAAAAAGGGAGGCAAGTCAAACGCTAATTTAAGCACCCTCCCGGCCTCTTTTTACCCCGATTTTCGCCTCACCCCCTTGACAATCGGCGTAAGTTTGTGATATATATTATTATTTTCCCCTGTATCGCGGATTTCCCCTGTGCCCCACGTGGGAAATCATAGTGGAGGAGGGGGGAGGAGGGGGACGGAGAGGACTGTTTATGGCAAAGAAAAAGAAGAAGGCCGCAAGCCCCGCCGACAACACCGGCAATAATCTTTTAAGTCTTATAGACATAGGCAAGGAGAAGGGCTTCCTTACCTATGACGAGATAAACGACGCCTTCCCCCAGGACAGCTTTTCCGTGGAGGACATGGACAACTTCCTGGAGACACTCGGGGAGTTGGGCATCGACGTTGTGGATGCCGCCGAGCAGGGCTCCGGCGCCGAGGTGTCCAGGGCGAAGGAGGGGGCGTCCGAGGGCGAGCGCGTGGAGGACCCCGTCAGGATCTACATGCGCGAGATGGGGGCCGTGGCTCTCTTGAAGAGAGAGGACGAGATAGTGTTCGCCAGGGGCATAGAGGAGGGCAGGGCGGAGCTCAAGAGGCTCACCCTCTCCAGCCCCTTTGCCGTGCGCGAGGTCCTGAGGGTCGCAAGGAGGATAAAGCAGGATAAGGTCTCCGTAAGGAAGCTCATAGAAGAGGCCGAGGAGATGGGCCAGTACGACGATGCCTACGTAGATGGGGTACTCAAGAAGGTCGAGAGGCTCAAGAGGCGGAAGCCCGAGAACGCCTACAAGGTCCTGAAGGACATGAACTTGAGCGGCGGCATCATCTCGCACATAGTAAGGAGGGTCGTGCGGCTCGAGCGTCTTATCGTGCGAGAGGAAAAGAAGCGCGGACCCAAGAAGTCCGAGCGCGCGAAGAAAAGAATAAGGCGGGTCATGAGACGTCTGGGCATGAGGCGGGCGCAGTTGACCGAGCTCGCGCGAGAGATCAATGTCCACGATTACAAGGTCTGGGTGGCCAAGCAGAAGCTCATAGAGGCCAACCTGCGGCTCGTCGTAAGTATCGCCAAGAGGTACGTCAACCTCGGCCTCAAGTTCTCCGACCTCATACAGGAAGGGAACATAGGGCTCATGAAGGCCGTCGACAAGTTCGACTATAAGAAGGGCTATAAGTTCTCCACCTACGCCACGTGGTGGATAAGGCAGGCCATAACCCGCTCGATCGCGGATCACGGCAGGACCATACGCATCCCGGTCCACATGATAGAGACGATAAACAGGCTCCTTCAGACCTCCAGGCAACTCCTGAAGGAGCTCGGCAGGGAGCCCTATCCCGAAGAGATGGCCGAGAGGATGGACATACCTATCGGCAAGGTCAGGCGCATCCTCCGGCTCATGAAGCAGACCCTTAGCCTCGAGACCCCGATAGGGGACGACGAGGAGAGCTCTCTCGGGGACTTCATAGAGGACGAAAACTCCCCGTCCCCGGCCGAGGCGGCGATGGAGCAGGACCTCTCAAGCCAGACCGGCCGCGTGCTCGACAGCCTCACCCCCAGGGAAGAGAAGGTCTTGAGGATGAGGTTCGGCATAGGCGAGAGGCAGGACTATACGCTCGAAGAGGTCGGTAAGGTGCTGGGCGTCACCAGAGAGAGGGTTCGCCAGATAGAGGCCAAGGCCATAAGAAGGCTCCGCCACCCCACCCGGGCCAAGCTCTTGAAGAGCTTCTCCGAAGGGTAAGGGGGCTAATATAACGCAAAAAAGGCCGGCGCAACATGCCGGCCTTTTTTAATGGCGTTTGTTGTCCGGTGGTCTTTTTTGGAAAGTTTAAAGAGTCTAAAAAGTTTAAGAAGTTTAAAGAGTCTAAGAAGTATCTATAGGGGAAAAAGGAAGTGAAGGGAAAAACAGAAAAAAGGGAAATAATGGAAATAAAGTTTTGCAGCTTCGACTGCGAGTACGCCGGGGCCGAGAAGGATACGAGTGCGGCGAAGAGCTGCATGACCTTCAACGCCGTCTACTGCAAGAAGCTCAAGAAGAACGTGCATAAGGGGAGCGTCTGTACGGTAAAGGGGTAGGGGGAAGGGGGTGGCGAAAATATTTTATTTTTCGGGATATCGTGCTAAAATAGGGCATGAGTCATAGCAGGAAAGTATAGTCATGGATTTAACCTACCCGATAGTGCTCGTTCAGGAGGGTGAGAGGTGGTGGGCTTACACCCCGGACCTTCCGGGCGTGTACGGCCTGGGCGGCTCCGAAGCCGAGGCCAAGAGTGATATTGCCTCCGCCCTCGAACTCTACAGTGAAGACCTCCGAGAGGAAGGCAAGACCTTGCCCGCCTCGCAGGTAAAGAGGCTTGAGACCGACCACGTTAAGGTCAAGATTCCCGGATAATGCCCACCTCTCGGGACGTCGTAAGGTTCCTCAGGAAAAAAGGTTTTATCGAAAAGCGCCAGCGCGGTTCCCACCTCATTTTGCAAAATCCTAATACGGGCTACAGGACCGTTGTCCCCGTGCATCCGGGAGACCTGCCGAAGGGGTTGTTCCTTAAGATATTGAAGGACGCGGGCTTCAGCCTCGAAGAGTATCTCTCCAAAAAGTAGATACAACCGAAAAACAGGGGTCAGCGCCCGTGGCACATTGCCGCATCAATAAAGAAAGGGCCCCGGAGTTCCGGGGCCCTTTCTTTGCGTCTATATGCCGCTACAAAAGTACGGCGGTGAAAACCTTACCGGGCGGCCCTTCTTCCATTGCCGTTGCCGCTGTTCCGGCTCCGGCCCCCGTTGCCATTGCCACCGCCGGGGCCTCTGCCCCGACCGTTGCCGGGGCTCTGGCGGGTAAAGCGGGTCGAGGGTCTCTTGTGCCCCTGGCCTCCCGGCCTATGGGAGGGGCGCGCCTCCTCGGAGAACTTGCCCAGATCGAAGTTCGCTACCTGCTCGACCGGGATGTCGTGGCGGAGCATACGCTGGATGTTCTTAAGCAGGTACTGCTCTTCCCTGCATACGAGCGAGATGGCTACGCCCTCGGCCCCGGCCCTTCCGGTACGCCCGATGCGGTGGACGTAGTCCTCGGGAACGTTGGGCAGTTCGTAGTTGACCACGTGCGGAAGCTGGTCGATGTCCAGGCCGCGGGAGGCGACGTCGGTTGCGACAAGCGTACTTACCGCGCCCCTCTTGAAGTCGCTAAGCGCCTTTGTGCGGGCCGCCTGGCTCTTGTTGCCGTGTATGGCGGTCGCGCTTACGCCGTCCTTCTGGAGCTGGGTGGCAAGGCGGTTGGCCCCGTGCTTGGTGCGCGTAAAGACGAGGACGCGCCCCCATTTACCCTCCCTTATGAGGTGCGAGAGGAGCTCGCGCTTGCGCGTATGCCCCACAGGGTGCACTATCTGGGTTACAAGCTCTGCCGCCTTATTGCGCCGCGCCACCTCTATCTTCTCCGGGTTGTGGAGAAGCCCGTCGGCAAGGCCCCTGATCTCGTCGGAGTATGTGGCCGAGAAGAGCATGTTCTGCCTCTTCGCGGGCAGGAGCTTTATGATCCTCTTTATATCGTGGATAAAGCCCATGTCGAGCATGCGGTCGCCCTCGTCGAGGACCAGTATTTCCACCTTCGAGAGGTTTACGGTACGCTGCGAGGCATGGTCGAGCAGGCGGCCCGGGGTGGCCACGAGTACGTCCACGCCCCGGCGGAGTTTGTCTATCTGCGGGTTTATGCCCACCCCGCCGAATACGGACGTCGAGCGAAGCGGCATGTGCCTGCCGTAGGTCCTCACACTCTCGGCGACCTGGGCGGCGAGCTCGCGCGTGGGGGTAAGGACGAGCGCCCTCGGGAAACGCTTTCTGCCGCCTCTCTGGTTCAGTAGCTGCAGTATGGGGAGCGTGAAGGCGGCGGTCTTGCCCGTGCCGGTCTGCGCACCGGCGAGCACGTCGCGTCCCTCCAATACTACCGGGATAGTGCGTGCCTGCACCGGGGTCGGTGTCGTGTAGCCCTCGGCCGAGACGGCGCGCAGCAGTTCGGCCTGAAGGCCGAGTTCTTCGAACTTCATAATATAGTTCTCCATGTAAACGGCCTACCCAAGTTAATGGGCCGGTCTCAGGCTGGATATTTAAGGTTATTGCGTTGAAAGGGTTGAAGGATTACGGAAGGGATCAACCATTGCTCTGCACGTACCGACCGGTTGGTACTACCTGTATTCCGAATACCTTAGCACGTACGGCGGGCAATGTACAGAAAAAAATGGGGAGGGGTTTTTCAGTTAACCCTTGACTCCGGTCCGGCACGGGAATAATATCGCATCAGGGGAGAGACGGAAGGTATGGCGGGCTGTGCCTACCCCTGCAAAACTTAATATATCGGAGGAGTAAACCATGTCATTAAAAGGCAAGCGGTACGGATTGCATTTTGCAGTTCTGCTGGCATTAGTTGTTCCGGCAGTCTTTGGCGGCAATGCTCTTTCGGCTCAAGGGCAATCTTCAGCTTCGAATGCCACAGAAAAGCTCAAGGTTCTTTCCGAATCGATGGATGCCGGGGATGTTACCGAAATAAGGAAACTAATCGAGGCTGGAGCGGATGTTGATGTACTAAATGAATATGGCGCTACCTCGCTTATTATGGCATCACAGGCGGGTCATACCGAAGTCGTCAAGCTGTTGCTAAAGGCAAAGGCCGATGTGAATAAAGCCGTTACAGATGGCCGTACCCCGCTATATATTTCATCGGAGAAGGGTCATATTGACGTCGTCAAGCTACTGCTGGAGGCAAGGGCCGATGTGAATAAAGCCAGCGCAGATGGCGCTACTCCGCTACTTATTTCATCGGAGAAGGGTCATATTGACGTCGTCAAGCTACTGCTAAAGGCAAAGGCCGATGTGAATAAAGCCACTACAGATGGCGTTACCCCGCTATTTATGGCTTCGCAACAGGGTCATACCGAAGTCGTCAAGCTGCTGCTAAAGGCAAAGGCCGATGTGAATAAGGCCACCACAGGTGGCGCTACTCCGCTATTTATAGCTTCGCAACAGGGTTATACCGAAGTCGTCAAGCTGCTGCTAAAGGCAAAGGCCGACCTGAATAAAGCCACCACAGATGGCGTTACTCCGCTATATATTTCATCGGAGAAGGGTCATATTGACGTCGTCAAGCTACTGCTGGAGGCAAGGGCCGATGTGAATAAAGCCAGCGCAGATGGCGTTACCCCGCTACTTATTTCATCGGGGAAGGGTCATATTGACGTCGTTAAGCTGCTGCTAAAGGCAAAGGGCGATGTGAATAAAGCCGCTACAAATGGCGCTACTCCGCTACTTATTTCATCGCAGAATGGTCATATTGACGTCGTCAAGCTGCTGCTAAAGGCAAAGGCCGATGTGAATCTAAAGATTGAACATAACGGGAAGGAGTACACGGCGTTACTTTTAGCAAAAATGCGTGGTCATAGTCGTATCGTTACGTTTTTGAAAAAATACGGCGCAAAAGAATAATTCTCCAAGGCGACAGATCCGATGCGTTCTGTTAGTTCCAACGGAACGTACACATTGCTAACAGCAATCGTGCGTTCTAATAGATCCCTGCAAATGCGGAGTGGCAGGTGAAAGCCTCAAAAGAGGTCTTTACGCTTCCCCCCCCTATCCCCCCAAAACTCCAGCCGCCTCTTTTAACGACACCCCGCATACGAGTACCCCCTTCCGCCGGGACTTCTCTCCGTCCTTGATCTCGACGTTGCTTTTTTTAACCTTGAGGAGTTTGGACAGGAACTCTATGAGGGTCTTGTTGGCCTCGCCGTCCACGGGCGGCGCGGCGAGGCGAATTTTCAAGCGGTCGCCGCGGGTGCCGACCAGTTCGGTCCTCGACGCCCTCGGCTGGACCAGAATCCTGACATAGACCCCTTCCCGGCCGGAGCTCAGGAAGGGGATGGAACGCTTTTCCATTCCGCGTGGCCCAATGGACTACTTCTTTATGAAGCGGAGCTTATCGGCCTCCTCGTCCTTCTTCACGGACTCTTGCTCATCGAGCGTAAGGAGGTTGGTGTGGTAGTCGATTACCGCCTTGAGCGAGATGGAAAGCTCCTTACGCTGCTTGCGGAGCTGGAGTATCTCCTGCTGTATATCTATTACTCGTTTCTGGGCCTGGCGTGCAAGCTCGTCGGCCTGGTGGCGGGCCTCGGCCACCATGAGCTCGCCCTCCTTACGGGCGTTGTTCTTCAGGTCGTCGACCATACGCTGGGCCGTCGTGATGGTGTCCTTCAAGACCGTTTCCCGCTCCTCGTGCTCGGTGAGCTTGCTCTGCATACGCTTCAGATCCTCCTCGAGCGAGGTAATACGCCTCATGGCGGAGGTAAGCGCCTCGGCCGCGGTCTCCTTCAGGCTCTCCACCTCGCGCGGGTCGTAGCCGCGGAGCTTCTTCGTAAAGTGGTGTTCCTTTATCTCAATCGGCGTTATCTTCATTCATTTACCTCCGTTGTTCTTCGGCGTTATTTTCCGGGCAAGGCCCCGGTTAGAAGGGCCGGGTGTTCGCCGCCGCCCCGAGCCTTGCGGCTATCTCCCCCAGGGTCGCCACGAGGAAGGCCTGCAGGAAGAATATTATCATTATAGCGATTATCGGCGAAATGTCTACACCCCCCATCATCGGCACCCTCTTCCTTATCTGGTAGAGGACCGGGTCGGTCGCCCGGTGGAGGAACTGGACTATGGGGTTATAGGGGTCAGGGTTCACCCAGGAGATGACCGCCCTTGCTATGATGACATACAGGTAGATGGTCAGCGCCCATTGGATTACTATGGTGAGCGCGCCTATGAAGTTAGCGAGTACGAACATCTTAACCCGTCCCCGAGAGCTCCCTGGCCCTCTTTGTGGCGGCCTCCACGGCGGCGGCTATCGCGTCGCGGAGCTTGCCGTCTTCGAGTTTCTTCAACCCCTCTATGGTGGTGCCTCCGGGCGAGGTGACCATATCTATCAGCTCCCGGAGGTCCTTCTCGCTTTCCCGGGCGAGCATTGCCGACCCGAGTACGGTCTGAACCGCGAGCTCCTTTGCCCTGTCCGCCGGAAGGCCCTCCTTTACGCCTGCCTCTATAAGGGCCTCCATGAAGAGGAAGACGTAGGCCGGGCCGCTGCCGCTAAGGCCGGTCACCGCGTCCATGAGTGTCTCGTCCTCCACCTCCACGACGCGGCCCACGGCCTCGAATATAGTCCTTGCGACTTTCAGCGCCGTGCTTTTCTTATCGTCCGAATAGAGTCCTATGGCTCCCTGGCCGACCAGGGCCGGGGTGTTGGGCATGGCCCTTACGATGGCGACGGGATGGCGGAGGCCGCCCCGGCCGAGCGCCTCGCGGATCGTGTCGGTGGTCTTGCCGGCGACTACCGAGATGAGCAGCTTGTCGCCCGTAAGGTGTTTCGCGACATCTTTTTCCAGTAACTCCTCCAGGTCCTGAGGTTTTACCGCCGGGAAAAGTATGTCGGAAGCGCTTGCAACCTCAAAGCTCTTGCTGCAGACCTTGACCCCGTAGCCCTTGATGTGGGCGAGCCTTTCGGGCGCCCGGTCGCTGGCCGTTATCTGCCCGGCACTTACGACCTTTGCCGATATCAACCCCTTTATCAGGGCCTCGGCCATGTTGCCCGCGCCGATAAATCCTATGGTCTTGTCCGTAAGCATCGCCCGTCGGAGTTTTCGATTTAAGGGCGGTTCACTTGCCCTTTTTTGCCCCCTTCGCCCCCTTTGCCCCCTTCGGGCCGGCCCCGTCCCTCTCGCCGAATATGGCCGTCCCGACCCTTATCATGGTCGCGCCCTCCTCTATGGCCACCTCGAAGTCGTGGGACATTCCCATGGAGAGCTCGTTCAGGAACACACCGGGGATGCGTTCCCTGTTTATCCGCTCGGCAATACGCCGGAGCGTTATGAAGTAGGGCCTGGCCATCTCCGGGTTTTCCTGAAAGGGCGGCATGGCCATAAGGCCCCTTATTCTCAGGTTTTCCAGCCCGGCCATATCGCGTATAAGTTTCGACACCTTTTTAGGCGCGACCCCGGCCTTTGTCTTCTCTCTCGCTATGTTTACCTCAACGAGCACGTCCAGCGGCTTCGTCGCCTTCCTGGAGAGCGCTTTAGCGAGTTCGATGGAGTCGATTGTCTGTATAACGTCGAAGAGCTCTACGGCGTATTTGGCCTTGTTTTTCTGCAGGTGTCCTATGAAGTGCCACTTTATGTGTTTGCGGCGGATCTTCTCTATCTTCTCCCGGGCCTCCTGCACGTAGTTTTCGCCGAATATTCTGGCGCCGGCGGATATGGCCGAGCGGATACTTTTCGGGTCCACTCCCTTTGCGGCGGCAACGAGCGTTACCTCGGCCGGGTCGCGTCCGGCCTTGCGTGCGGCCCTTTGTACTCGGTTTAGGACTTTTGTAAGGTTCTCGGCGACATCTATTGCCATACTGCCTCCGGTGCCATACTGTCTCCGGACGGACCCGCAAAGGGGTAATACGGCGTTACCCTTTACGGTTTTTGAATGTCACGGGATATTGCGGCCTAGGGATGGCGGAAGTGCCCCCCCCGCCCGCACATTCTTATAGCACATTCGGGCGCGTAAATCCAGGAAAAATCTTCGGATTTAGGCGCCGGGAGGGGCGAGGGGGGTGGGCGGGGGGTGGGGATGGGGGCTTGGGCGGGGTCACGGGCTTACAACCGGGTTTACATACAGTGGTCCATATGGTACTTTTTGGGCATGGATAGCGGAGAAAAGGGCGAAAAAGCGGAAAAACTGGGGAAAAAGGAAAAACTGGAAAAAAAGGAAGAAAAAGGGAAACTGGGAAGAAAACTACCCGGTCCGGAAAAAGTCCGTACAAACTCCCTCTCGGCCCCCCTGACCTCAATCGCGCTCATAGCCGTAACGGCCCTCGTTGTCTACTCCAACACCCTGAACGGGCCTTTCCTCTTCGACGACGACTGGTACGTCGTGAATAACGTGAAGATACGCGACCTTGGGAACTTCCTGGACCTCTCGGGCACGAGGTACGTAACCTTCCTGACCTTCGCGCTTAACTATTACTTCGGTGGGCTCGACCCCTTCGGCTATCACCTGGCGAATATAGTTATCCACATGGTAAACGGCCTTCTGGTCTGGTGGCTCGTTATTCTGACCTTCCGCACCCCTGCCATGGAGAGGACGGCCGGAGAGCCCGGGTTAAAATATCTTGTCGCCCTGGTAGCGGCCCTTATCTTCGTAAGCCACCCCATTCAGACCCAGGCCGTAAGCTACATAACACAGCGCTTCGCCTCGCTCGCGACGCTATTTTATCTGCTCTCGCTCGTCCTCTACGTTAAGTGGAGGTTCTCCCGCCGGTGGTGGCTCTATGCCGTCTCTCTCCTCTCGGCCATCGTCGCCATGAAGACAAAGGAGATAGCCTTTACCCTTCCGGCCATGCTCTGTCTCTACGAACTTGCGTTCTTCCCCCGTGAGGGCTTTTCGAAGAGGCTCCCCGCTCTCGTCCCGTTCCTCCTGACCATGGCGATAATCCCGCTGACCTATTTTGCGCCGGAGTTTGGGCCGGAGCTTGGGATAGGTGAAAAGGGTAGTGACGCAGCCGAAAAGATAAGGGAGTTGAACGTGTTGCAGATGAAGACCCTCTCCCGGTACGAGTACTTCGCGACCCAGATGAGGGTCATA
>JAZGJJ010000161.1 GCA_036482575.1 Thermodesulfobacteriota bacterium | reverse complement strand
GTTATTGGTATAGACTGAGGTTGTAAACGGAGGAGACAGCGCTATGCGGTTTTTCGTAAGGTTCCTGAAGGTACTCAACTCGGAGACGGCGCCCTCGCAGATAAGTCTGGCGGCTTGCTTTGCGATGGTCGCCGGGCTTACTCCCATTTCGAGCCCACATAACCTCCTCGTGCTCCTCCTGGCACTCGTGCTGACCGTAAACCTCTCCACCTTCATCCTCTGCCTGGTGCTCTTCTCGGGCTTCTCCTACCTGCTCGACCCGGTCTTTCACGCCGCCGGGCTCGCGATACTCACGGCTGGTTCCCTGGAGGGGCTCTGGACGTCGCTTTATAACATTACCTTCTTCAGGCTCATCGGCTTCAACAACTCGGTCCTCATGGGGAGCCTCGTCTTCTCCCTCGCACTCTTCGTGCCGCTCTTCTTCGTCTTGAACGTCCTTATACGCAACTACCGCGAGCACGTGCTCGAGTGGGTGCAGAAGACGAAGTTCATGCAGGCGCTCAAGGCGTCGAAGTTCTACCGCCTGTATACGTCGTACTCGGAGATGGGGGGCGGGGGGGTGGGGCTGTGAAGATAAGGTGGCAGGGGCTCATAGGTTTTGTCGTCGTCTCGACACTGATATTCGCCGGTTGGTATATCTTCGCTGACGGGATAATACGGCGCGCCATAGAGAGGGCCGGCACCGAGGCGGTGGGCGCGATGGTGGAGCTCGAAGACGCGGACTTAACCCTCTTCCCGCTCGGCCTTACCCTCACGGGCCTCGAGGTAACGAACCCGGACGAGCCCATGACCAACGCCGTCGAGGTCAAGAGGATAGCTTTTTTGATCGATCCGGGCAGGGCGCTCGAAAGGAAGGTTATAGTCGAGGAGCTTACGGCCGACGGGATACGTTTTAACACCCCGAGGGAGCGCTCCGGGGCCGTGGATACGGCGCTGGAAAGGGCTTCGGCCGGTGTAAAGGAAAAGGCGGAGGAGGTCTTCGCCATGCCGTCGTTCGACCTCCCCGACATTAGGGCGGTGCTCTCAAAGGAAGGGCTCAAGAGCCTGGAGCTGGCGGAGGCGCTCAAGAGGGATATCGAGGCCGACAGGAAGAGGTGGGAGGGGGAGATGAAGGGGCTCCTCGATAAGGAGAAGATAGCCTCTTATAAACAACGGATCGAAAAGCTCAAGGGCTCGAAGAGCGGCGGCGTTGCGGGGCTCATCGGCGGGGCGGCCGAGGCTAAGAAGCTTCAAGAGGAGATCTCAGGCGAGATAGAGAGGGCCAGGAAGCTTAACACGGAGCTTCAGCAGGGGATCAAGAGCTATAAGGCGCGGATAGAGGAGGCCAGGAAGGCCCCGAGCGAAGATATAAAACGGCTCAAGGAGAAGTACTCCCTTACGCCCGAGGGCCTTTCGAACATAAGCCGCAACCTCTTCGGGGCCCGGCTCGGGGGTTCCGTGGATAAAGGGCTCGGATGGTACCGGCGCCTTGCGCCCTACCTCGGGGGAGGGATAGAGAAGGTCGGGGGTAAAGAGGTCGTGCGCCCCGTACGCATGAAGGGCGTGAACGTACGGTTCACGGAGCGCGAGCCCACACCGGAGTTCCTTATCCGGAAGGCCGCCCTTAGCGTGTCTATCCCGGCCGGGGAGATAGCCGGTACTGTCAGGGACATAACCCCGGACCAGAAGATCATCGGTCGTCCTTTAACTTTCGACTTCTCCGGAGAAAAGCTCGAAGGCCTCGATTCGATAAAGCTCTCAGGCGCCCTGGACCACAGCGACCCCACCAACATCTCGGACACGGCGAGCTTTGATATGAAGGGGCTCCGTCTCGAAAAACGCGAGCTCTCCGTAAGCAAGGAGCTCCCCCTCGTGCTCGAAACCGCCACGGCGGACTTGACAATCGACGCGGGCTTTAAGGGCGAGGCGATGGATACGGCCATTAAGGCGGCCTTCGGCTCGGTCCGGGTGGACGCCGCAGTCGGCGCGGACGCCGGCAAGGTCGCAAAGGCGTTCGGCGAGGCAATAGAGGGGATAAGGAAGTTCGGGGTAGAGGCCGTGGTAAGCGGCACGATCGACGACCACAAGCTGAGCGTCTCCACCGACCTCGACCGGGTCTTGAAGAAGGCCCTCGGAAAGTTCGTGAAGGACCAGGCCGCCGGCTTCGAAAAGGAGCTAAAGGCCGGGATACTCGCCAAGACGGACGGCCCGCTCGGGGAGATGCTCAAGAGCTACGGCGGTGTCGAGTCCCTCGGAGGAGAGTCCGCCGGGAGGCTCAAGCAGGGCGACGGCCTCATGGAAGAGCTTGCCGGCGGCGCCACGGGCGGTATCCTGCCCGGCGGCGTTAAGCTCCCGTTCTGACAACCAACCCCATGCCGGGATTCATATGAGCGATAAGAAGAGAGGCCGTGGGTCGGTCCCCTCCCCCTCCCCCGCATCCTCCCCCACTCCTCCGGAGAGGCACGAAACAATCCGCCGCGAGATAACCTCCCTTATAGAAGACGGCCCTCTTTCGGCAAAGGATATATCAGGTCTCGTGGGAGTGAGGGAGAAGGAGGTCTACGACCACCTCGAACATATACGGAAGGCCCGGAAGCTTTTTTCCATTTTCCGGCACACGCCCGCCGAGTGCGTGAAGTGCGGCTTTGTCTTCAAGAAGCGGGAGAGATTAAAACCCCCGGGCAGGTGTCCCATGTGCAGGGGCGAAGCCATCGAACCCCCGCTCTTCTCGATAACGCCTTAGCAGCCACAGAGTTTTTCCTCCCGAAAAGTCTCTATCCCCTCTCTTACGATAAACGCCACTATGACGAGCGCGGCCGCGGGGTCGGCCCACCAGAGCCCGAAAAGGTAGTTAAGACCCAGCCCTATAAGGAGCGCCACAGAGAGGAGCGAGCAGACGAGCGTCTGCTTCGAGTCGGCCACCAGAGACCTGCTCCCCATCTCCTTACCGGTCTTGTGCTTGGCGTAGGCGAGAAAGGGCATTACGATGAGCGAGACCGCGGCTATGGCTATGCCGAAAAGGGTAGGCTCAGGGGCTTCGGCGAGGTAGAGTTTTTTAATTGACTCGTACGCTACGTATGCGGCGAGGACGAAGAAGCTCGCGCCCACGAGCCGTACGGCCTTCCTCTCCACCCTCTCTTCTTCTTCCGGGGATATCTTCCCGTGTTTCTTGAGTCTCCAGATAAGGACCCCGCCGGAGATCGACTCCACGGCGCTGTCGAGCCCGAAGCCCACGAGCGCGATGCTCCCGGAGAGGTAGCCCGCGAGGACGGAGAGGATACCCTCCAGCACGTTATAGCCGACGGTGAAGTACTCGAGCAGGAGCGCTCGTTTATGGAGATGTGGGTTCTGCACTTGCGGTGTCGGGCCGCCCGGCGGGATGCGCCAGGCGAAAGCCTATAAAGTTTTCCCAGTTGCCGGGCCAGTCATAGCGGCGGCGGGTGGTACGCACCCTTTCGGGGCACGGGACGTCCCATGAGCCCCCCCGGTGGACCTTTACCTTGCCGGTCTCCGGCCCCCTCGGGTCCTTCCCGGGGCTCTCCTTATAGTAGTTGCGGCCGAACCAGTCGCTCACCCATTCGCTTATGTTGCCCGACATGTCGTAGAGGCCCAGGGCGTTTGGCTTCTTGAGCCCCACCGGGTGGGTCCTGTCACGGGCGTAGCCGTGGTAGAATATGTATTCGCCTATCTCGCCCTTCTCGTTCGTGCCGGGCCACTGCTCCTTCCTGCCCCCGCTCCTTGCCGCGTACTCCCACTCGGCCTCGGTCGGGAGGCGGTAGCTCCCGCCGGTTTTTTCGTTGAGTTTTTCTATAAACACCTGGACCGTGTCCCAGCTGACGTTTTCGACCGGGCACATCTCGCATCCCTTGAAGTGCGAGTGGTTACGGTCCATGAGCGCGCTCCATTCCTTCTGGGTGACCTCGTACCTGCCGATGGAGAACTCCCCGACGCACACCTCGTGCGCTGGCTGCTCGTTCGAGAAGTAACGTTTGAAGGTGTTCCCCATCTCGAAGCAGCCGCCCTTTACGGATACCATTTCCGGTACCACCGGCACCGGGAGTTCTTCGGAGAGGACAAGGGAGGGGAGCGGGGTTAAAACAAGGAAAAGGGCGGCTCCGGCAAGGGCGTTTTTTCGTCTCACCGCTCGGCCTCTTTATTATTGCCGTGCCGCGGGCATTGCCATGCACCGCTCGGCCTCCTCGACGTCGGCCTTGCTGCCTATTATGAGCGAGGTCCTCTGGTGCAGTTCGGTGGGCAGGAGTTCCATTATGCGCTCCTCGCCGGTCGAGGCCGCTCCGCCTGCCTGCTCCGCGACGAAGGCAAGCGGGTTGGCTTCGTAGAGGAGGCGGAGCTTCCCTTTTTTGTTCTTCTTGTCGGCCGGATAGAGAAATATTCCGCCCTTGAGGAGGTTCCGGTGGAAGTCCGCGACGAGCGAGCCCACGTACCTTCCGCTCAGGCCGTCCTTTTTTACCTTGTCGATGTAGCTTTGGGTGCCGGGGAGCCAGTGGCGGGTGTTGCCCTCGTTTATGCTGTAGACCTTACCCTTCTCGGGTATCTTTATATCTTCGTGGGAGAGGAGGAACTCCCCGACGGTCGGGTCGAGCGTGAAGCCGTGTACGCCGTGGCCCGTTGTGTAGACGAGCATGGTAGAGGACCCGTAGATTATGTAGCCCGAGCAGACCTGCTCGGTGCCGGGCTGGAGGAAGTCATCTTCCGAGGCCTTCTTGCCGCCCGAGGGGCTGCGGAGGATGGAGAAGATGGTCCCGACGCTTATGTTGACGTCTATGTTCGAGGAGCCGTCGAGAGGGTCGAAGAGGAGGAGGTACTTCCCCCTGGGGAACCTGTCGGGTATCTCTATGACGTCGTCTACTTCCTCGGAGGCCATTCCCGCCAGGTGCCCGCCGTGCTCCATTGTCTGGACCACCCTGGCGTTGGCGTAGTCGTCAAGTTTCTGGACCTCCTCGCCCTGCACGTTCGTGTGGCCCGTGGCCCCGAGGATGTTTATCAACCCAGCCTTGTTGACCTCCCGGGAGATTATCTTGCCGGCGAGGACCAGTTCGGAGAAGAGTCCGGTGAAGTCTCCGGTAGACCCGGGGAAATGCCTCTGCTCTTCGAGCAGGAATTTGATGAGCGGCATGCCGGTCTTCATAATACCCCGCCTCCTCCCAACTTTTTTAAAGGACCCCGTGACGGGGTTTCAATTTCCGAACTACCGTCAGGGATATGCGACATTAAAACCGTAATGGGACCGCATACACGCTAACCGTGCGGCAGCACCCTATGCTGTGGCCACGGCCCCGGTCTCGGGGAAGGTAAAACCCTCCAGCTCTTCGACCGTAAAGAGCCCCGGGTACTTTTCGTCTTCGAGGAGTATCTTCCTTACCTTGCCCTGCCAGAGCGAGAAGAACTTTTCCTTCTCCTCGTCGGTGGCCTTGTCCTGCATCACGAGCGGCATGAGCTCGCCGAGCTCATCGTCCGGCGGCAGGGCCTGTGGGTTGTAGACGATGCTTACGGCCTTGCCCGTGTCCTCTCTCTGGAAGATGAAGGTCCCGAACTGGAAGTCCTGCGAGTCGAACCGGAGCTTGTCGAACCTGCCGTACCTGCCCCCGAGCCCCTTGAACCCGGTTATTCCGGCCGCGCCCGTTATGAGCGAGATGACCTGGGCCTGCGGGCCGTAGGCGAGGTCCGTGGCTCCGCCCTTTACGAGCACCCTTATCTGGCTCCTTACCGGTATTTCGTCGCCGTAGAGAGCTTTAAGGGCCTTTGCCGTAAGCTTATACGCGCCCGAGACCGCCGGGCAGGAATGGCCAGCGAGCTTTACCGCGTCTTTATAGGTGAAGACGAACGGCTCGCCTTCCTTCTGTGCGCCGAGGATGTAGGCGAGCGGGTCCCTTACCTTTATGGTCTCCACCTCGTCGAAAAAATCCTGGCGCCACTTCGTCTCTTCTTTTTCCACCTTTTCCACTTTTCCCAATTTAACGTGCTCCTTTCGGTATGTTATGTAGTGTAGAATATATAAGTGTAGCAGAATGGGTTTAAGGTAGTCAAGCGACCCGTCGAACGGGATATTGCAAAGTTACCTTTGAAAAGAATAAAAAAGGGGTAGGGTCTAATTCAGACCCCACCCCTTTTCCTTAGTCCTTCACCCGGATGGGGAAGGCTTTTTTCCCATACCGGCGAGCATAAATACGCTTGCCACTACGGGTTGTAATATAGGCGACAAAAATCAACCTATATCCTTTTTTGCTCTTTTTCATTGGCCCTACCTCCTTTCCTTTTGGAGTAGGGCCTTGACAAGAAATTTTCCAGATGCTATAATTTTAGCTGTAGTTAATAGCACTTGGGCCTTCTCATCAAGGCCCCCTGTTGTTACGAATAAACCCTACCTGCCAGTAGGGTTTATTCGTTTATAACCCCTTCCATTCCTGCTCACCTCCTTTCTTCTATTCATTTTCCGCACTCTCTTTTTCCCCTCTTTTCATCAATTGATCGAATGCATCGAACCATTTTGCTTTGACTTCATCTGACCAATCAGGGTCAAAACTTGGGAATTTTGATAATAGTAGTTGTGGCCATTCAACCTGTTTACTCTGCTCAGGGGGAGAAGGTTCACTCTCAGGAGTTCGCTTAAATGTTTTCCTTTTTTTTGGTTTACTCTTCACTACAGAATTTTTAGTCCCATGCTTCGCCTTCAGAATATAGGGCGATATAGCGATATGTGCATCTTTAGCGGCTTCTATGAAAAATTTGACGCATTTTCGGATGGTCCCACCCCCAGCCCCCACGTTTTTAAATTCATCCTCTAATTGATGGGCAGTTGCATTTTCCAAATCAAATTCTTTTCTGAAGAGAAAAGGAAAAGAAGATTGAAGGATTTCCGTTAGATTTTTTTGTCTCTCTGCGCCCTCAGACTTTACCAAACGAGTTAGCTGCTCTGTCGAACCTCCCTTTTCTGTGATTAATCTCAAATACTTCAATGCCGCTAGAAGTTGTTGTTGTAATCCTCCCGACATCGTACCCATTAGGCTACGGTCAATACGACTCGGCACCCCTTGCTGTAAGCTACCAATGAAATTGCGGAAAGTCTTATAGGGGATATAAGGCGGGACTCCAGTTTTTGCATGCGATTGACTATTTTCTTTTTTCATAAGGCCTCCTATGGGCAAGATTTATTCCATTCTTAAAGTAGAATACATGAAATTCCATTCCAAGTCAAGTGTAAATATTCCAACGTGCAACTTTGCCGAAAATATTTTTTGGAATTGATATGCTTGGGTCAGGAGGCGATAGAAATGCGTGAAAAACTCGTTATTATGCGGTTTTTTGGGGGGGGCCATTGCTAGGGAAGGTGTGGGATTCCAACGATAGCGGAGTTTTTGTGGCCGATTAAAAGACTTTCGGCTTATTATTAGAAGGGAATGAGGAGATCATGCTGGTGGGATTCCCATGGGAAGATGCTTTTATATGAGACTCTTCATTTGAAGAAAAGAAGGAACCCCGTTGGACGGGGCGGTTTTAGAGCAAGTATTACCCCTCCATCACCCTTTCGTATATCCCGCGCACCTTCTCCGCATACCCGAGGTACTCGTCGAGGAGTTTCTCCCCTTTACCATCGACATTTTCCCCCCATACCCTTCGGGCAAGGGAGGCGAGCTCGTGGGAGCCTTTTTGCAGGACGCCTTCGGGCCTGTCGTGCACTATCCGAAGGCGCGTCTCCAGGAGCCTGTAGAACGCGTAAGCGTCGCTGAGGACGTTGAAGTCCTCGAGAGACAGGAACCCCTTGAGCTTGAGCTTCTCAAGGGCCGTGGGCGTA
>JAZGJJ010000160.1 GCA_036482575.1 Thermodesulfobacteriota bacterium | reverse complement strand
CCCTTCCCCCCCTTCCCCCCCTCTCCCTCCGGGGTTCGTCGTCCAGGGAGAAGTCTATCCTTCTCCGCGCGATATCCACCCTGTCTACCAGGACCGCGACCTCGGTGCCGGGCCTGAAACACCTCTTCGTGTTCTCGCCCATGAGCGTGTGTCTCTTCTCGTCGAAGAGGTAGTAGTCGTCGGTGAGCGAGGAGACGTGTACGAGCCCCTCGACGAAGAACTCCTTTAGTTCCACGAACACCCCGAAGCTCGTGACCCCGGAGACGAACCCCTCGAACCTCTCCCCCACCTTATCGGCCATGAACTGGGCCTTCTTCAAGTCCACGAGTTCGCGTTCGGCCTCCATGGCGTTCCGCTCCCTCTCGGAGCTGTGGGAGGCGATGGGGGGGAGCGCCTCCGCCATCCTATCCCGTTCCCTCTTTCCGTACTTCTTTTTGAGGAGGAGCTTTACGAGCCTGTGGATTACGAGGTCCGGGTATCTCCTTATGGGGGAGGTGAAGTGCGTGTAGTCCTTGAACGCGAGGCCGAAGTGGCCGCCCTCCTCCGCCGAGTAGAGGGCCCGCTTCATGGACCGGAGGAGCACGTGGTTTACGAGTCTCTCGTGCGGCTTCCCTTCCACTTTCTTAACGATTTGCTGGAACCCCTTCGGCCCCTTCGCCTCCAGCCTGTAGCCGAAGGCCGCGATGAACTCCTTGAACTCCCTTATCGCGTCCTCGTCGGGCTCTTCGTGCACCCTGTGCAGGGCCGGAAGCTTCCTGGACGTGAACTCCTCGGCCACGGCCCTGTTGGCCGCGAGCATGAACTCCTCGATTATACGGTGCGCTATGTTCCTCTCCGAGCGGATTATATCCTCTATCCTGCCCTCGATATCGATTATGATCTCCGGCTCCGGGAGGTCGAAGTCTATGGAGCCGCCCTCGGCCCTGCGCGTGTTGAGCTTCCTCGCGAGCTCCTCCATGGTCTCGATCGCTTCGACTATATGCGAGTACTTTTCCCTCGTCTCCTCGTCCCGGTCCGCGAGGACCTTTCTGACCTCGGTGTATGTGAGCCTCTCGGAGCTTTTTATAACGCTCTCGTAGAGTTTTTTCCCGACCGGTTTTCCCTTAGAGTCGAAGTCGAGTTCGGCGGTGAGCGTGAGGCGCGGCTCGCGGGGGTTCAGGCTGCATATGCCGTTCGAGAGAGCTTCGGGCAGCATGGGTATGCAGCGGTCCGGGAAGTACACGCTGGTGGCCCTCGTGCGGGCCTCGGCGTCAAGCAGCGTTCCTTCCTTTACGTAGTGGCTTACGTCCGCTATGGATACGTGGAGGCGATAGCCGCCCTTGCCGGTCCTCTCCACGGCGACGGCGTCGTCAAAGTCCTTGGCGCTCTCGCCGTCTATGGTGAACACCTTTAGCCCCCTCAGGTCGACCCTGCCCTTTATGTCGTCCGCGCCGACACGCGCGGGCCCGGCCTTTACCTCTTTAAGCACGGCCGGGGGAAATTTTTGCGGCAGGCCGTACTTCCTCGTTATGACCTCCACCTCGACGTCCGGGTCTTCGGGGTTCCCGAGCTTCTTCGTTACCTTGCCCTGGGGGGAGAGGTGTTTTGCGGGCCACCTCGTAATCTCGCAGACCACCACGCTCCCTTCTTCGGCGTCCATCGCCTCCCCCGGGGGAATAATGATGTCGGTTATTATCTTCTCGTTGGAGGGGACCACCACGGAGAAACCCCTCTGTCCCTTCTCAAGCCTCCCGACTACGGTCTTGTGCGCTCTCGTGAGCACTCGTATTATCCGCCCCTCCCTCCTGCCGTCCCTTTTTACTCCCTCGACCCTGGCGACGACCCTGTCGCCGTGCATGGCGCCGTTAAGCCTCGCGGGGTTTATGAAGAGGTCTTCCCCTCCCTCCTCGGGCTTTACGAAGCCGAAGCCGTTCGGGTGGCAGAGCATCTCGCCGGTTATGAGGTTCATCTTCGAGGGCAGCCCGTACCTGTTGCCGCGAATCTTAACGAGCGTCCCCTCGGCGGCCATTTCCTTCACCAGCCGCTTAAAGCCGTCCCTGGCCTCCCCGGGGACGTCGAGACCCCTCGTAAGTTCCTTTATGGAGAGCGGCCGGTAGGCCTCCTGCCTCATGAACTCGACCACCTTATTTTTTTTGTCTGTTTTCATATTCGTTGGGTCTCCTCCGGGGACGCCGTGCCTTTAAGTGCGTCGTCTCAGTCTATCGTGAAGAAGGGGTCCACGCGGACCGAACCTCCCTGGTGCCGGACCGTAAAGTAGTAGCCATTATTCAGGAGGCTGTCGCTCCGTAGCCGGGAGAGGTAGATGTAGACGGGCGGCAGCCTCTCGAAGGATGCGGCCCCGAGGTCCCCGAACAGCGGGTCGAAAGGCACCCAGCCGTAATCCTCCAGGAACGCCTCGGCCCAGGCATGGTAGGGGAGGCCGTCGGATGCCGGGACAAGGCCGTATACGAACCTTGCCGGGACTTCATTTGCCCTCAAGAGCGCTACGAACAGGTCCGAGTAGTCGTTGCAGTCCCCCGTTCTCCGTCCGAGTACCTTCACGGCCCCGTTGTCCCTTATATCGTAGGCGAGGTGTGTCAGCTTTTCCAGGACGAAGTTATAGGTCTTTCTTGCGGTTTCGAGGTCCTCGAAGCCGTATAGCAGCGTAGCCGCGCCGGCTATGGCGGCGTGGTTCTTTTCCAGGAAGCGTTCTTCCCTCAGGTACTTCTCTCTCAGCTCTTCGTTAACTAAAAGCTCCATTCTCGAGCTTTCCTCTTCCATGGACCCCCGTATGTCGTCGAACGGGTTGAAGGAGCCGATAGGGGAGGCGGAAGACAGGTCATAGCCGAGTATCTCCACCGACGCATCTATCCGGACAGTAAGGCCGCCCCCGGGGTCGTCTATGACGAATTCGGCGTACCGGTTGCCGTTCTCGTCAAACACCCTGGAGGGCTCCGGGAAGTAGCTGAGGTCGCGTACTATCTGCCTGCCGGGCAGTGTCCTTGGGACGAGGCTCAGGAGCGTTATCCCGGAGGCGTTCTCGGAGCTGATCCGGTAGGACATGTTGAGTGTTACGACCCTGCCGTAGCCGGCATGGGCGGGGTAGGCGGAGAGCGCCATGAGCGCGGCGGTAAGAAGGGTTATGGTCTTTGTCATGCGCTCCGGTCGCATCCCTTCAACCGGTCGAGTAGCGGGAACCCCTTTTCGGCGAGCCGCTATTCTATCCTCTCCTCTACCGGGTAGAATTCTCCGTCCTTTTTGACGAGGTAACGGAGGGTGTCGGGAGCGTCGAAAACGATGCTCCCGCTGCGGACGTATATGTCTTCGGCCAGGGTCATGGTACCCTCGTCCATGACCAGGAGGTGCTCTTCGCCTTCACGGACCGCATATAACATCCTGCCGTCCGGCAGGAAACCGATGCTGCCCCTTACTATCGCGTCGTAGCCGGGCCCATGTTCACCGTTCACCACGACAAACCATTCTTTATCCTCGCTTGCCGCGTATGCCATACGCTTGCCGTCCGGGCTGAAGAAAAGCGAGCCCGGCGCGATAGCCCGATACCGCTCGCCCTCCTTCCCGTCCACGACCACGAAATGTTCCTTCTTCCCGGCCCCGGCCGCGTAGGCAAGGCGTTTGCCGTCCGGGCTGAAGGCTATCGTGTTCTTTCTGACGATATAGTATCCAGGCCCGCGTTTCCCGTCCACCACGATGAACCACTTCTTATCCTTCCTTGCCGCGTAGGCAAGGCGCTTGCCGTCCGGGCTGAAGGTGATGCTGTCTTTCAGTATCGCGTCGTAGCGCTTCCCTCCCTTGCCGTCCACCACGACGAACCACTTCCTGTTCCTCTTGGCCACGTATGCAAGCCTCCGGCCGTCGGGGCTGAAGACCGGGCTGTCCCGGAGTATTGCGTCGTAGCGCTTGCCCTCCTCGCCGTCCATGACGATAAACCATTCCTTACCCTCGTTTGCCGCGTATGCCATATGCCTGCCGTCGGGGCTGAAGGCTATGGTGCAGTCCACCACGGAGTTGTAGGGCTTCCCTTCTTTGCCGTCCGCGACGACGAACCATTTGCCTTCCTTTTTGGCCGCATAGGCAAGGTGTTTGCCGTCGGGGCTGAATACGGGACTTCTTTTCGCTATGCCGTTATAGCGCTTCCCCTCCTTGCCGCCCGCAACGATAAACCACCTGCCGCCGTCTTTGGCAGCGTAGGCCACATGGTTTATGCCCGGCGTCCCCCTCCCCCCCCCGGGGTCCGCGGGGTTGAAGGTAAGGGTATCCCTCCTTATGTCGTCGTATTGCCTGCCCTTTTTCCCGCCAACGACCACAAAACGTTTCCTCTTGTCTCTCAGGTCGGCAATGTAGGCCACCCCTCTGGCGTCCGGGCTTATCCTGAGGGACTTGCGCAGGACGGTTGGCTCCTCCGCCTTGGGGACGAGCCTTCCCATCGAGCAGGCCGTTACGGCCAGGCAGAGGAGCGGCAGGAGCAGGTGCAGCGCCGTGGTTTTCCGAACTGTTTTAAGCGGCATGGGGCAGCTTTTACTTCCTTCCTCCGTATATTGCGAATATACCATATTTGCGGAAACAGTCCACCATTTTGAAACCGGCCTTTTCCAGGGCCCCGAGCTGGTCGGTCAACGTGTCGAGTCTCATGTGGTGTTTGCGCTCCCCGTGCTTTCGCATGAAGCTTTCGTAGTCCACCTTAACCCCCGCCTCCCTCTGCTCCTCCACTATCCTCTCTTCCCAGAGTTTCAGGTACCACTCTTCAAGGGTCTCGGAGGGGGAAAGGCAGACGTCCATGTTTATAAACCAGCCGCCTTCGGTCAGGAGGGAATGGACGTATGCGTTCATCTCGCCTCTTTGCGCCCGGGGAAGGTGGTGGAGGGCCAGGGCGGAGGAGGCAAGGTCGAACCGGGCCACGGCGACCTTTTCCTCCATCAAATCTTCGAAGCTCGCCTCTATGAACTTTACGTTCTTGAAGCCGCCGAGGCGTTCCCTCGCCCTTTGGATCATCTCCCCGGAAGCGTCTACAAGAGTGGCCTCCATTGAGCCGTCGAGCTTCAGGAGCTCCCCGGTGAAGGCACCGTCCCCGCACCCGAGGTCAAGGAGCGCGGCACCGGGTCTGCCCCCGAGGAAGTGGCGGCCGAAAGAGGCAAGGGTTTCCATGAAGCCGCTTCGCTCCGGGATGATGAGGTCGGCGTTTTCAAGGTATTTAAGGGCGAACTCCCCGTCCGCCCAGTTCGTGTCCTTAAATCCGCCCATGCGCTTATTGCTTCTCTCTAAGCTCCTCTTTCATGTAGAGCACCAGCTGCCACCTGTTCTCCTCGGAGATGCCCTTGAGCGAGGGCATGAGCGAGCCGACGGTCTTGCCCCCCTCGGTCATGGCCCAGAAGAGATAGCCGTCCGAGACCGTCCCGGCCAGAAGTGCGAGGTTCGAAGGTGGTGGGTTAAGGGATTTGCCGCCCAGGCCGTCCCCCTTGCCCCCGGTTCCGTGGCACATAACGCATTGCCTTAAAAAGAGTTTTCCGCCGGTCTCGATATTCTCGGCCGTTGCCTCAATCGGGTTCGACAGGCCGCGGAACTCTTCGGGTATGCCGTTCTTCCTCGCATAGGCCACCCTCGGGGTGGTGTATCCGTCCGGGGCCACATCTTCCACGATTTTTTCCTTGGTTGTTTCTTCGGACGTGGGTTCGGTTCCCACCGCCTCTACGGCCGCTTCTTTCTTCGGTTCCGGGGTTTTCTCGGCGACGGCTTCCGACTTCTTCTCGGCCTCCGGCGTCTGCTCTCCGCAGCCGGCCGCGGTGAGGAGCAAGGCGGCTGCCAGAATGGATAAAACGGCTGAAACCGGGAACGTACTCTTCATATAGAGCCTCCTCTCAACTGACTTCGTAGAGCCCGTCTATTATATCACGGAACTTTTCCGCCACCATAGCCCTTTTAAGCTTCATGGTCGGCGTTACGCACTCTTCGCGGATGAGCTCGTCGTCGACCAGGGCGAACCTGCGTATCTGCTCGAACCTGGCAAAGGGTTTCAGGTTCGCGTGTATCCGTTTTTCATAGAACTTCATCCTCTCTTCGTCCCTTATCCCCGCGGCGTCCAGCCCCTCCTTATCCGGCACTATGACGGCGACAAGGTGCGGTCTTCCGTCGCCGTAGACCAGGGCCTCTTTTATGCATTCGTCCGCCCTCAGGGCGGCCTCTATCCTCTGCGGGGCGATGTTTTTCCCCACGGAGGTGATTATCAAGTCTTTTTTTCTGTCGGTTATGGTGAGGAAGCCGTCGGGGTCCACGAACCCTATGTCGCCCGTGTGGAACCAGCCGTCGCGGACGGCCTCGCTCGTGGCTTCGGGCATATTGAAGTATCCCTTCATGACGCCCGGGCCCCTTACGACTATCTCCCCGTCGTCCTTTATGCGTAGTTCCACGCCCGGGGCGGGCCTTCCCACGCTCCCGATCTTTACGTCCTCCGGGGTGTTCATGCTTACGACGGGCGAGGTCTCGGTAAGGCCGTAGCCCTCAATTACCGGCATGCCGAGCGCCCGGAAGAACTCGGCCGTATCCTTCGGGAGCTTTGCCCCGCCGGATATGAAGAAACGGAGCCCCGGAGCTATCCTCTCCCGTATTTTCCTTAATGCGACTCCGTCGAGGAGGCGCCCTGAAGCTCCCCCCCTCATCGCCGCGCGGAAGAGGAGCTTTTTGGCGCCCCCGGCCTTTTCGATGCCTTCGAGGACCTTCGCTCTTATCCGGTCGAGGAAGAAAGGCACGGCTACCATGAGCGTGGGTCTGAAGAAGCGGATGTCGGCCCCGGCGTAGGCGAAGCCCCTGGAGTAGGCGATGCCCCCGCCTTTATATATCATCAGGTGGTGGACCATGCGCTCGAAGATGTGGCTGAGCGGCAGGTAGGAGAGGTGCAGGTCCCGGCCGGTTACCGAGATAATGGTCCCTACGGCCTCGATGTTGGAGAGGATGTTGCCGTGGCTCAGGACGACCCCCTTGGAGCGACCGGTAGTGCCGGAGGTATAGATAATCGAGAACGGGTCGTCTCTCCCGACGGCCCGCATCCTCGCCTCCCAGAGCTCCGGGTCGCCGGACTCCCGGCCGAGCGCCGCTACCCTGCCGAGGGTAAGCACTTCGGTACCGAGAACTGCGGGTCCCTCCACCTCTGCCGTGGCTATGAAGTGCTTTAACGAGGGGCACTTTGCCTGGAGGAGCTTCTTTATATGGTGCGGGGAGAAGACCACGGCCGTGCTGCCGGAGTCCTCCAGTACGAACGCGGTCTCCTCGGGGCTAAGGGTGGTGTAGACCGGTACGCTCACCGCCCCTATGGAGGATATCGCGAGGTCTGTGATTATCCACTCCGGGGAGTTTTCGAGGAGTATGGCGACCCTCTCGCCCCGGCCGACGCCGAGCGTGAGGAGACCGAGCGAGAGATCCCGGACCTTCTCCTCGAACTCCCCCCTTCCGAGGGTCTTCCGCCC
>JAZGJJ010000159.1 GCA_036482575.1 Thermodesulfobacteriota bacterium | reverse complement strand
GGTCGCCTTTTTTCGTCCGGGTCTCCCTTATCCCCGCTATCATCCCGCCGAGCGAGACCTCGCTCCCCTGCCGCCTATCCTTAAGGCTCCCTGTCGTATCGCTCGCGCGGAGCTCGAGCTCCTTCGCTCTGCCCGTAAGCGGGTGCGAGGAAATATAAAAGCCGAGTGTCTCTTTTTCGTAAGCGAGGAGTTCCTTATCCGGCCACTCCGGGAGGTCTTGAACGGGATCGGCCTCCCGGACCGCGTCGGCCCCGTTGCCACCGCCAGCGTCGCCGAAGAGTGATGTCTGCCCGAGTTCCCTGTCCTTATGTATCCTCTGCGCGGTCTCGAGCGAGCGGTCGAGCGAGGCCATAAGGGCGGCCCTCGAACTCTTCGTGAAGTCGAACGCCCCGCACTTAATAAGGCTCTCGACCACCTTCTTATTGGACTTCCTCAGGTCCACCCGGCTCATAAAATCCATGAGCGAGGCAAAGGGGCCGCCACTCTCTCCGTCCCGCACCGTGAGCATGGACTCGATGGCCGCGCTCCCAACGTTCTTCACTGCCGCGAGCCCGAACCTGATCGTGTTCCCCTTTACGGCAAAATCGACGGCGCTTTCGTTCAGGTTGGGCGGCAGGACCTCTATAGCCATGTCCTTGCACTCGCCCATGTACTTCATTACCTTGTCGGTGTCCCCCATGTTGGCCGATAGGAGCGCGGCCATGAACTCCACGGGGTAATGGGCCTTAAGGTAGGCCGTCTGGTAGGCGATAAACGCGTAGGCCGCGCTGTGGCTCTTATTGAAGCCGTAACCGGCGAAGTTCGCCATGAGGTCGAAAATCCTCTCGGCCTTCTTCGGCGGTATCTTCTTGGCCCTGGCCCCATCCAGGAATTTTTCCCTTTGCTCGAGCATCACCTCCGGGACCTTCTTGCCCATGGCCTTCCTCAAGACGTCCGCCTCTCCGGGGGTGAAGCCGGCCAGCGACCTGGCTATCTCCATCACCTGCTCCTGGTAGACCATGACCCCGTAGGTGTTCTCGAGTATGTCCTTCAACTGCGGGACCTCGTAGGGTATGGACGCCTTCTTGTGCTTCCGCTTTATGAAGTCGTCGACCATGCCGCTCTGGAGCGGGCCGGGTCTGTAGAGGGCGACCGCCGCCATAAGGTCCTCGAAGCTCTCGGGCTTGAGCTTCCTCAGGAGGTCCTTTATCCCGGAGCTTTCGAGCTGGAATACCCCGTTGGTGTTGCCGAGCCCCATAATCCGGTAGCTCGGCTTGTCGTCGAGGGGGAGAGCGTCGATCTCGATCTCCACCCCGTGGTTCCGCTTCACCTCGTCCACGGTCCTGGCTATGACCGTGAGGTTCTTCAGGCCCAGGAAGTCGAACTTGACGAGCCCTATCTTCTCGACGTCGTTCATCGGGAACTGCGTGGTTATTATGTTGTCCTTCTGGCCCATGTAAAGGGGGAGGTGCTCGACGAGCGGCCTGTTGGAGATGACCACGCCGGCGGCGTGCGTGGAGGCGTGGCGGGGAAGCCCCTCGAGGGAGCGGGCCGCCTCTATTAGCTCCTTAACGCGTCCGTCGTCCTCAACGAGTTTTTTGAGCTTCGGCTCCTCCTTAAGGGCCTTGTCTATGGTTATGTCGAGCTGGTTCGGGACGAGCTTGGCGATCCTGTCCACCTCGGCGTAGGGCATGTCAAGGGCCCTACCCACGTCCCTTATGACGGCCCTGGCCTTCATCTGCCCGAAGGTTATGATCTGCGTGACGTTATCCGCGCCGTACTTCTCGGTGACGTACTTTATCACCTCGTCCCTGGCCTCGATGCAGAAGTCTATGTCTATGTCCGGGAGGCTGACGCGGTCGGGGTTCAGAAAACGCTCGAAGAGGAGGTTATAGCGTATGGGGTCGAGCCCGGTTATGCCGAGCGAGTAGGCCACGAGAGAGCCCGCGGCCGAGCCCCGGCCCGGCCCGACCGGGATGCCCATCTTCCTCGCATGGTCTATGAAGTCCGAGACTATAAGGAAGTAGCCGGGAAAACCCATGCCGTTTATGACCTTGAGCTCCTTCTTGAGGCGGTCGTAATACTGCCACTTGACCGACTCGACATCTCCACCCTTCTCCCTCATGGCGGTGAGCCTGCGGTCCAACCCCCTCTGCGCCTTTGCCTCCAGGTGGCTCGTCAGGCTATCCCCCTCGGGCACGGGGAACTCCGGCAGGTGGTACTCCCCGAACCTCATCTCCATGTTGCAGCGCTCGGCTATCTCCACCGTGTTCTCTATGGCCTCGGGGACCTCCTTGAAGGCCTCCTCCATCTCGCGCGGGCTCTTGAAGTAGAACTCGTCGGTCTGAAAGCGCATCCTGTCCTTCGCGTTTACCGTGGTGCCGGTCTGTACGCAGAGCAGTATGTCGTGCGCCCGCGCCTCTTCTTTCGTAAGGTAGTGGCAGTCGTTGGTCGCCACAACCGGCAGGTCGAGCTTGCCGCTTATCTCGATGAGCCCCTTGTTGACCTTCTTCTGCTCCTCCATGCCGTTACTCTGGAGCTCAAGGAAGAACCTCCTGTCGGAGAATATCTCGCGGTACTCCCCGGCCGCCTTTACGGCTTTATCCGTAAGCCCTCTGTTCAGGAGATGCGAGACCTCGCCGTGGAGGCACGCGCTAAGGGCTATCAACCCCTCTCCATACTCGCTCAAGAGTTCCTTATCGACCCGGGGCTTGTAGTAAAAGCCCTCGAGGTAGGCCTTGGTAAGGAGCTTGCAGAGGTTCTGGTAGCCCTTTGCGTTCTTTACCAGGAGGACCAGGTGGTAGGCCGACCCGTGCCCCCCTCCTCCCTCTCCCCTCGAAGGAGGCGTCCTGTCGGTACGGTGGCCGGGCGCGACGTAGACCTCGCAGCCTATGATGGGCTTTACCCCGGCGGCGGTCGCCTTACGGTAGAACTCCACGGCGCCGAAGAGGTTTCCGTGGTCGGTCATGGCCACGGCCGGCATCTTGTATTTGCGGGCGAGCTTAAAGAGCGCCTCGGGCCTTATGGCGCCGTCGAGGAGACTGTACTGGGTGTGGACGTGGAGGTGTACGAACCTTGAGTGCTGCATAACGCCTCTGAGATTAACATATTCCAACGGATTTTTGTAGTGCTCTTTACGTTCCCGTCAGAACCGCCTCACCGTTACATTCACTGTCCGCCGCGCCCGTGCTCAAGCCTCTCCATGCCGCCCAGGGCGACCCTGTCGCCGGGGTCGATCCCGAGCGCCCTTTCGAACTCCTCCCCGGCCTTCTCCCTGTCTCCCCTCTGCATATAGAGTTCGCCTAGGGCCGAGTGGGCAAAGGCCAGACGAGGGTTTATCTCTACAACCTTAAGCATCTCCTTTAACTCTTCCTCCGGCCTGCCGAGCCCGTAGTAGAGGAAGGCGAGAGAGAGGCGGGCCTCCTCGTTATCCGGGTTTATCGAGAGATTGCGCTTAAGCTCCGCCAACGCCCCCATGGTCTTGTCGTGGTCCGGGAGGTAGCGCCCGAGGTAGGCGGGGTTCATTTCATTGGGCCTCGCGTAACGGTACTCGAACTTCTTTATGATACCCTCGTTAACGGAGTTCCTCCGCGCGTAGACTACGGCCACCCTGTCCCAGTAGATAAGGGCCCACTCCGGGTTGGCCTGAAGGTGCGGCATCCTCTCCTTCCCCCCGTAGTCCCTCGAGTACTCGAGTATCACCCAGTCCAGGGCGTATCTCTGAACGAGCCTCTCCCACACGTCCGGGTCGGAATGGGCGTCGAGGTACTCCCTGTAAAGCTCCTCGCCGTAAACGTCGTTCCTGCCGTCTATGAAGACTTTATGGGCGGGGAAGAGGTTCCAGGCGAGGTAGCCGCCGTATCCGATGGAGTTATACATCCTGCCGCGTATATCGTTCTCGACGAGGAACTCCACCGCCGTTACGGGGAACACCCTCTCCTTCAACCCCAGGCCGAAGGCGTAGGTACCGCTCTTCAGGACGGTCGAGTGGAAGAGTACCGCGAGAGCGAGGAGCACGGCAACGGCCACAGGGAGCCTGTTGCCGCCGCCGGAGCGCTTCGGGAATATCCGCCGGGAGATCTCGGACCAGCCCCCGGCCACCATGGGCGCGACGGCCAGGGAAAACTCGGCGGTGAGCCGCACCCCCTTAAGCGCCTGGTAGAAAAAGAGGCAGAAGATTATAAGGTCGGTCAGGTCCGACCTCCCGCGCCGGTAGAGGAATATAGCTATGGACGACAGCAGTAGCACGGAAAAACCCCATGTGTACCTCAGGCTATAGCCGGTAAGGTGCGAGAGGGTCAGGGCCTGCCACTCTCCTATATTCCGCATATAGGTTTCCTGCCCCGTCAGCATGAAGGGGAAGAGATATATCTTATACCCCGCCGGGTTTATAACGGAGACCGCCGTCACCGCCAGCGCCGTAACGGCCAGTGCCTTGACACCCCTCCTCCCGAGAGAAGGACCCCGGCCGAGGAGGTGCTTAAACCCCTCTCCGGCGAAGAACGCCCAGACGACGGCCATACCCAGTATGTTGCTCGGGTGGAGGTTCACCCAGAGGAGCTGGAGCAGCGGGAGCACGTAGAGATAGTTCTTCTCCTTTAACCTGTGGAGGTTCAGGATATAGAAGAAGAGGGGTATAAGGAGGAACTCGAAGATATGGGGCCTGACGAAGAGCCGCATCCTTATGGCGAATACCGTTACGAGCAGTACCGCCAGAATGATGAGTATATTCCGGGGTTCATCGCCGGAGACGAGCCTCATGTTGAGGTAGAGGACGAGGCAGAGCGCGGCTACAATGAGGGCCTTGAAGAGAATCAGCCCCCCGAGCCCCGCCACCCCGTGCACCCCGAAAAAGAGCACCCCGCTCAACCACGAGATAGTGGTCATCTGCTTTACGGGCGTGAAGGCGAACGGGTCTACCGCATGTGTTATCTTTCCCGTCTCGACTATGTACTTGCCCATGGCGAGATGGTAGAAGGTATCGTAATCGGAGAGTTTCGAGACCCCGACCAGAAAAGCGAATAAGATGAGCGCGCCCAGCAGGACGGCTTCCAGTGTCCTTTCCCGTGTCACCCGTTCTCCTTTTTCCACCTCGTCTTCCTGTCTCGTTCAAGGCATAAGATACCGCGCGGAACGGTAGGAGGTTATCATATTTCGAGCGACCATGATAGCGCCCGGGATAATGCCTTGACCATGGCGTTCCGCGTGCGGTAATATGAAAGTTATACTGGACATTACATGCTCCCTGCGGGATCGGCGAGAGGACTTTTTCAACAACTCCCGTGTGTTCCTGTCCGCGCATATGACACTTACCTACAGGAAAATAAAGTCATTCTTTGCCCAGGCCTTCCTCGTCTGTCTTTTTACCGCAACGACGGCATGCTCCGGCCCGCCTCCCCTTATCGCTCACGCCGGAGGCGGCATCAACGGAAAGAGTTACACCAACAGCCTCGAAGCCCTGGAACTTAACTACGCGAAAGGGCACCGTCTCTTCGAGTGCGACTTCGAGTGGACAAGTGACGGGCATCTGGTATTGATGCACGACTGGAATAAAGGCTTCGAGGCCCTCTTTGGCGACCCAAAGCCTGTTCCCTCCCTGGAGGGCTTCTTGAGATTGAAGATGTCGGGGGGACTTACGCAGCTCTCACTAAGAGGCCTGATAGAATGGTTGGATGGGCACCGGGACGCCCGTATCGTTACGGACGTGAAGAGGAAGAACATAGAGGCCCTGACCTCAATAAGGGACAGGTACCCCGAACAGCTCGGCCGCTTCATACCGCAGATATACAGCTTTTCGGAGTACCGTATCGTCAGGGGCCTCGGCTATGAAGACATAATACTGACGCTCTACAGGACGAGCGCCACGAACGACGAGGTGGTCCGGTTCTCCGGTAATAACGAGCTTTACGCGGTGACCATGCCCGCCCCGAGAGCGTTCTCCGGCCTGCCCGGGAGGCTTAAGGCCGCGGGTGTATTTGCATACGCCCACACGGTAAACAACCCCGGCTTAAGAGACAGGCTGTTCGCAGCCGGTGTCGGGGGACTTTATACCGACTTTATGGTGCCGCCGGCCTCGGAGCGGGAAGAGGTCGCGGGGGAAAAATAGTGGCTTCGGTATCCGGATACCTCATCCTCTTTGCCTCACTCTATCTGCCGCCGGCCGTACTGCGCGCGTTACTCCTTATTGAGAAGGAAAGCACCTTAGGTCTCCATGACGTCCACGGCTTCTTTTCCGACATGGTCGTGGTCCTGTTCCTGGCTGCGGCGGTATCGTGGCTTTCCAGGTTATGGCGGGTGGGAGGGGTTGTTCTGGCGGTTGTCTGGTGCGTCCTGAATTACGGCAGCTACGAACACGTAAAGACGCTGAACTCCCTCCCGCTTCTGGCCAATGCTGGCTACCTTGCGGACCGGACTTTTCTTATGGGGTCGGTCGTTTCGATATCGAGGCCGCTGCTCCTGGGCGTAGTCCTTCTCCTGTCGGGCCTTACGGCCCGGCTCGCGTTCCGCAAGGAAACGGCGGCCTTCAGTGGGAGCGTATTCCTCGTCCTGGCCCTCGTCACAGCGGGTCTTAACGTTGCCTGGCAAAAAGACCATGGGATCCTCGGGTGGCGCCAGGCAAACTTCGCCTATGAGAACCTGCGTTGGAGCTCGCTTCGCTCTGCGGTGAAGGGGCGCGCCGACTCTCTTCCCGCTGCGGAGTTCAATGGCACTCCCGTTTTAAAGCTCGACAACGCAGGGCAAAACGTTCTGCTCGTGATGCTGGAAGGCGTCTCCGGGGCCTACCTCGACCACATAGCCGAAACCCACGGCATCGGGTCCGCCATAAAGATGCCGCGCTTGAACGAGCTGGCCGAAAATAACGTCGCGTACAGCACCTTTATCTCCAACCAGCGGCAGACCAACCGCGGCGAGTATGCCATACTCTGCGGCGACTACCCGCGGTTTTTAGCCGCCGAACCGGCGATGAGCGAGAGCGTGCGGACCGGGGCGGAGCTTACCTGCCTGCCGGGCATCCTCAAAGACGCCGGCTACGATACGGTCTACCTGCAGGCCGCGCCGCTGGGCTTTATGATGAAGGACCAGTTCATGCCAAAGGCGGGCTTTTCGAAAACTTACGGCGACGAGTGGTTCAAAAGCCCATACAAGAGAAGTGAGTGGGGGGTGGACGACCGGGCCTTCTTCGAGCAGAGCCTTGAGATGGTGAGGAAGCTGCAGTCGTCGGGCAGGCCGTGGTTTTTGACCATGCTGACGGTCGGAACCCACCACCCGTATGCAGTGCCCCGCGGCTACAAGTCCCCGTACCCCGAGGGCTCATCCGGGGAGGCATTCAGCTACCTTGACCGGGCGGTGGGAAGCTTTTTCAATTCCCTGGAGGAGGAGGGCCTTTTAAAGGATACACTGGTTCTGCTCACCTCGGACGAATCCGCCGGTATCGGCAGCGGCGCGAACGACGTGAGCAAGATGCTGAGCCAGAGCTGGGGATTTCTAATCGCCATCCCGCCCACCGGGGAGCGCATGAGGATCGACGAAAGGTTCATGCAGGTCGACCTCGCGGCCTCGACGCTGGACTATCTGGGGCTCGATAAGCGGGCGGCAGCGGCCTTTACCGGACGGAGCGTATTCAGAAGCTACGAGAAAGGCCGGGACATCTTTTTCTCTAACATCTACCTCAATACGAGCGGTATGGTCGGTCCGGACGGCAACATGTACCTGTGTGAAGCGAACTACCGGGCGTGCTTTAAGTTCAGGGCCGGCAAAGCGGGCCTCTTCCTCCCGGGCCAATGGGAGGTGGTCCGTGGCGAACAGGCGGTCGCGCTTTTTGAAAAGATGGCCGGGAAGCGTCCGCTACCCACGGGGGACGGGACCTTTGACATAAAACTTGTTGAGAAACAATCCGTCACGTTATTGGACTCACCGTTCCAGAGAATCTTTGGGGGCCAGCAGTTCACTGTTCCCGCAGGGACCCGTATCGACGTTGACATGAAAATAAATATCCTGGACGGCAACGGAAAGGTGGTGATCTATCACGACCTTATAAGCCAGAAAGATACGCACAGAAGATCCGAGAGCACCCATACGTGCTTTTTGGCACAATCACTCCTCCTCGGGGCAGGAGACACCTTAAGCTTAAGATACACGTACTACTCGAAAAAAGAGCTTAAGGAGATGGAGGCCCGGCTTATCGGCAGGATAGCCGGGGACGGGGACTTGAAGCTACGGGTTGTGGAAGCCGTTATGAGGCTCAGCCCCGCCGAGACTGTTACGGACTCAGTGCCGAAGAACAGTGTGCGGGAGGCTTCAGTCAATGGCCTGCCCGCAAAGATGTATGTCTCGTGGGGCAAATAACGCAGGGTGCTGAAGGCGACAGCCCGCAGCATGCCCCGGGGCTGTTTTGCTCTTGCTTTTTTTTACCCGCAACGTATAATAATTAAGATTGGAAGTGAAAAGCACCGCTTAACCAGGGAGGACGCATGACGACCATCATCGACGTTTTCGCAAGAGAAATACTGGACTCTCGCGGCAACCCCACCGTGGAGGTGGAACTTATAACCGAGGGGGGGTTCACCGGGAGGGCGGCGGTGCCTTCGGGGGCCTCCACCGGAAAATTCGAGGCCGTGGAGATAAGGGACGGCGCGAAGAGGTATCTCGGTAAGGGGGTTTTGAAGGCCGTAAGGAACGTCGAGAAGAAGATAGCCCC
>JAZGJJ010000158.1 GCA_036482575.1 Thermodesulfobacteriota bacterium | reverse complement strand
CTCCTTAACGGCCGAGTTTATCTCGCCGGGGGTGAACGGTATATCCATCTGGACTATCCGGGCCGAGGCGAAGAGCCTTTCGGTGTGCTCTTCGAGCCTTAAGACCGCGCTGCGCCCGTCCTCGCCGAGGTAGCACCTTATGCCCTCGAACACCCCGAGACCGTAATGGAGCGTATGGGTAAGCACGTGCACCGCGGCTTCGTCCCACGGAACGAGCTTCCCGTCCATCCATATCTTCTTACCCTTTTTCACGCACTACCTCTCCTTCCCCCTTGCCCCGGCTTACTATGCCGCGGCGCGGGGCCTTCAATATATATACCCCTCTAACTCTGCGCGTTCTTCTGTACCGGGCTGGTAATAGGGGCCTGCGGGGCCTGCTTGACCGGGACCTGCTGCTTGGGCGGCCTGAGCTCGGCCGGACGGTCCTTCTTCTCCATCACGCAGTTGCCGTCGAACACCACGCCCTCGCCTATTATAAGGGTCGGCGTCCTTATGTCCCCCACCATCTTCCCGGGCGCCTTCAACTCCACACGCCTCGCGCCGTTTACCGACCCCCTTATCTCCCCGGCTATTACGGCCGAGCTGACGTTGATCTCCGCCTCGACCAGCGCGCCCTCTCCGACTATGAGAGTCCCCTCGCTCTTTATCTCGCCCTTGAAGTTGCCGTCTATCCTTACGGTCCCCTCGAAGTCGAGCTTCCCGTTAAACCTCATGCCCTTGTCTATGAAGCCGGTGGCCTCGCCCCTTGGCGTCGTCGAAACCATCTCGTCTTTTCCGAACATCTCTTCCCTCCTTTTTTGATTGTACTCCATAAGGCACCCCTTCCCGGCCTCAACCGGCCGACCTTAAAAGCTCCACGATCCTCTCCCTCTCCTCGACGGAGAAGAACTCTATCTCTACCTTCCCCCTGCCGCCGCTATCCTTAACCGACACCTTCGTACCGAATATCTCCCGAAGCTCGTTCTCAAGAGGGTTCAGGCGGAGTGTCTTCGCTCCGGAGCTTCTCTTTGTCTTCCCGGCCCCTGCCGCAAGGGCCTCGGTCTCTCTTACCGAAAGACCTCTCGTTATCACCTTCCTGCAAAGCTCCCTCTGGGCCGCGTGGCCGGAAAGGGAGAGTATGGCCCTGGCGTGCCCCATGCTTATGGCGCCGCTGCGGAGCTGGTCCTTTACCTCGGGCGGGAGTTTTAGGAGCCTCAAGTAGTTCGCGACCGTGGCCCTGTCCTTCCCGACCTTCCCGGCGACCTGCTCTTGAGAGAGCCCGAAATCCATGAGGCTCTTAAAGGCATCGGCCTCCTCTATGGCGTTCAGGTCCGCCCTCTGGATATTCTCCACTATGGCGAACTCGAGGCTCTGCTGGTCGGTCGCCTCCATAACGACCAGAGGCACCTCCTTCAGCCCTGCCGCCGTGGCGGCCCTGAGCCTCCTCTCGCCGGCTATGAGCTCGAAGCTCGAACCCTTGCGGCGAGCCACGAGGGGCTCGATAACGCCACTTTCCTTAATAGAATCAATGAGTTGCATCATTTGGTCGTCCTCGAAACTCTTCCTCGGCTGGAGCCTGTTGGCCGATATCTTCCCTACCGGACAGAGCAGGTAGTTGCCCCCGGCCTTCTCCCCCTTCTCCGCCCCCTCGCCCGCTTTTATGAGTGCGCCGAGTCCCTTGCCAAGCACCTTTCTCTTGTTCAGCATAGTGCCCTTCCCCGTCTATGCCGCAGCGCGGCCGTTTAAGATCTCTTTCGCTAGTTCCAGATAACTCACCGCCCCGCTCGAACGAATGTCGTAGAGTATTATGGGCTTTCCGAAACTCGGACTCTCGCTCAGCCTGACGTTCCTCGGTATTACGGTGGTAAAGGCCCTGGTGCCGAAATGCCCCCTGGCCTCGTCGGCCACCTGGTGCGAGAGGTTATTCCTCGCGTCGAACATCGTAAGCAGTATCCCCTCCACCTCGAGCGAGGGATTCAGCCCGGCCTTTATAAGCTCTATGGTCTTAAGTATCTGGCTTATCCCTTCGAGCGCGTAGTACTCGCACTGGAGCGGTATGAGTACGGAGTCCGAGGCCACGAGCGCGTTTACCGTCAAGAGGCTCAGCGACGGCGGACAGTCTATGCATATATAGTCGAACTCACCGGTGACTTCGGCGAGCGCGTCCTTCAGGCGGAACTCGCGCCTTGGGTCGTCCACCAGTTCAACCTCGGCCCCTATAAGGTCCACGGTCGAGGGGGCGGCCTTGAGGAACGGTATCTCGGTATCCTTTATAACCTCCTTTATGCCCGTGTGCTCGATAATGGCCTGGTACACGCTGCCGTCGCTGCCGTTTTTGGGAAGGCCCACCCCGCTTGTGGCGTTCCCCTGCGGGTCGAAGTCCACCAGCAGGACCTTCTTTTCGGCAACGGCCAGAGAAGCGGCGAGATTGACCGCGGTGGTGGTCTTGCCCACCCCGCCCTTCTGGTTGGCTATGGAGATGATCCTTCCCAGAAT
>JAZGJJ010000157.1 GCA_036482575.1 Thermodesulfobacteriota bacterium | reverse complement strand
GCACGGCGAAGATGGTCTTCCTCCCGAGGCACGGAAGGGGGCACAGGCTCTCCCCCACCGAGATAAACTACCGGGCCAACGTCTACGGCATGAAGAAGCTCGGGGTGGAGCGGCTCATCTCGGTATCGGCCGTCGGGAGCATGAGGGAGGATATAGAGCCGGGGCACATAGTGGTGGTGGACCAGTTCTACGACAACACGAAGAGGCGCGTCAGCAGTTTTTTCGACGGAGGGGTCGTGGGCCACGTGGAGTTCGCGGACCCGGTCTGCGGGGAGCTGGCTTCAGCCCTTTTCGACGCGGCCCGGGCCGTCGGGGCCACGGTCCACAAAGGCGGGACTTACTTATGCATGGAGGGGCCGCAGTTTTCGACCAGGGCCGAGTCCAACATATACAGGAAGTGGGGGGTGGACGTCATAGGGATGACCAACATGCCCGAGGCCAAGCTCGCCCGTGAGGCCGAGATATGCTACGCGACGCTGGCTCTCTCGACCGACTACGACTGCTGGCACGAGAGCGAGGAGTCGGTGACGGTGGAGATGATTATCGCAACACTCAAGAAGAACGTCTCCACCGCCAGGTCCATAATAAAGGAGGCGGTCCCCGCGCTTGCCGCCACGAGCGGCTGCGGCTGCGCGGACGCGCTTAAGTGCGCGGTCATAACCGACCCCAAGGCCATACCGGATAAGGCGAGGAAGGACCTCGACCTCCTGATAGGAAAGTACCTGACCCCATGAGCATACTCGTAGTCGGCTCGGTCGCGTTCGACTCGGTGGAGACGCCGTTCGGAAAGGTGGAGGATGCGCTCGGAGGGTCGGGCACCTACTTCTCCACGGCCGCAAGCCACATCTCGGAGGTAAGCCTCGTTGCCGTCGTGGGCGAGGACTTCCCGGAGGAGCACATCGAGATGCTCCGTAAGAGGGGCGTTAACGTCGACGGGGTCGAGAGGGTCAAGGGAGGGAAGACCTTCCGCTGGAAGGGCCGCTACGACTACGACCTGAACCAGGCCCATACCCTGGACACCCAGCTTAACGTCTTCAGCGACTTCAACCCCACGCTCCCGAAAGGCTGCGAGGACCTGCCCTTCGTCTTCCTTGCCAACATAGACCCGGAACTGCAGCTGCGGGTCCTTGATCAGGTGAAGAGCCCCCGGCTCGTCGCCTGCGACACGATGAACTTCTGGATAGAGGGGAAGCCCGAAGCCTTGAGGAGGCTCTTTAAACGGGTGGACCTCGTTGTGATAAACGAGAGTGAGGCCAGGGAGTTCGCCGGGGAGGCGAGCCTGGTGAAGGCGGCGCGGGCGATACTCGAGCTCGGCCCCAGGGCCCTTATCGTCAAGCGCGGCGAGTACGGGTCCCTTATGTTCAACGGCACCTCGGTATTTTCAGCCCCGGCCTACCCGCTCGAGGATATATACGACCCCACGGGCGCCGGCGACAGCTTTGCCGGCGGGCTTATGGGGTACCTCGCCAATACCGACGACCTGAGCGAGGACAACATGAGGAGGGCCATAATCTTCGGCAGCGTCATGGCCTCGTTTAACGTCGAGGCCTTCAGCCTGGACAGGCTCGGCACCCTCGGCATAGAGGAGATACGCAGCCGGTACCGCGAGTTTAAGCGGTTGACCCATTTCGAAGACCTGTGATATATTAAAAAGGTATGTTCGTGTATGTAAACGTGTAAAAAATTAGAGGTGTTCAGCATGGATATTAGAAAAGCCGCCGTTTTATTCATATTAGTCGTGGCAACCGTCTCCTGCGCCCCTACGATGAGGGTGGACAAAAAAAAGGATGCGGGCGTCCATTACGACCTGGGAGTGATACACCTGAGCGAGAGGAGATTCCCCGACGCGCTGAAGGAGCTTACCGCTGCGGTGGAGATCGACCCCTCGGAACCCACCCACCACAACGCTCTGGGTCTCGCCTACTTCGGAAAAAAGATGTACTCGGAGGCCATCTTGAGCTTCGAAAAGGCCGTGGCGCTGGACGGGAAGTTCATGGAGGCCCACATGAACCTCGGTGCGGCCTATACCGAGATAAAGGAGTGGGACCGCGCCATTACCGAGTTCCATGTCGTCCGGGACGACATCTTCTACAAGACCCCGGAGCTGGCCCACAACAATATTGGCTGGGCCCTCTACAACAAGAGGGAGTACAAGGCCGCCGTCCGGAGCTACAGGAAGGCCGTGGAGTTGAACCCCGAGTATTCGATGGCATACAACAACATGGGTATGGCCTATGACAAGATGGAAAAGTACGACGAGGCTGAAGAGGCGCTAGCCATCGCCGTAAAGATATCCCCCCTCTTTGTGGAAGCCCATTACAATCACGGCCTTGCCCTTATTCACAAAAAGGACAATAAGGGGGCCCGGAGGGCGTTTCAGGCGGTCGTCAACCTGGCGCCGCAATCGGATATGGGTCGCTCGGCCAAAGAGTACATAAACCTTTTAAAGTAAGAGCTGAACGGTATGGAAAGCCCCGGGGAATACCTCAAAAGGGAGCGGGAGCTTCGGGGGACGTCCCTTGAAGATATCTCCGCGGTTACAAGGGTAAGCGCGAGGCTCTTGAAGGCGCTCGAGGAGGACGACTACGAAACCCTCCCGCACCCCACCTTTGTAAAGGGCTTTATAGCGGCCTACTGCAAGCAACTCGGTCTCGACTCCAACGACGCACTCCTGCGGTTTGAGGCCTACTTAAGAGACAGGGACGAGGGGACTAAAGAGGAGCATGTTGTGTTCGGCTCCTCCCCGGAACCCTTTCCCACCCGGGGTATCGTTTTGGCCATGGCCTTCGTTGCCGTGGTGGTGGCGGTCGGCGTTTATATGGGTTTTTCGAAGAGGCCGCCCGTCGGTAACGAGCCGACCGTTCAAGTAGAAGAGAGTACGAACGAGGAGGCCGGGTTATCCGTTCCTGAGGAGGTTCCTCCGGCCGTGGAGGCGGAGGGGGGGACTGAGGGGGGCGCTGAGGGGGGCACGGCGGAGGAAGGCGCCAACCAATCAGGTGTGGTGGATGTGGTGGGTGGGGCCGGTTCGGGTGCGGCGGGCGCGGATGAGGATGTGGAGGAAAAGCTCCATAACCTCGTTGTCCGAGCCGTGAGCGATGCCTGGATAAGGGTTGAACTCGACGGGGGGGAGCCCTTTGAGGTGCTCTTGAAGGAGGGTGAGCGGGTGAAGTGGGACGGCGCGGAGTTTTCGCTCCTCATAGGGAATGCCGGCGGGGTTGAGCTCAACCTCGACGGCGAGCCCGTCGTCCTCTCGGGCGGCGAGGGAGAGGTCGTAAGGATAACGCTCCCGGCCTTGGAAGGGGGAGGGGAAGATTCGGAAGATGAAGAGGGCTGAGGGCATTAAGACCGTAAAGACAGGGGAGGCATAAGTGGAACCCGTTATAAGATGCAGAAGCTGCGGCAAGAAGATGAGGTCCGAGCGTATCGACGACCAGAAGGTCAAGTTCTCGTGTGGGTGCGGTTTTTCCGAGTACAGGCCGGCGCCCGCGGCGAGCAGGGCCATAAATCCCCATTACTCCAAAGAGAGTCTCCTGCCCCTTAAGTTCGACCACACCGGCGAGTTCTACTTCGAGGTCCAGCGGGCCAACAGGGAGAGGATGGAGATAATCACGCTCGATGAGATAAGCATGCTCGCCTCCTCGGACTACGACCTCGACGAGGTCTTGAAGCGCGTCGCCGAGACGACCGCCAAAAGGCTCGGCGTGGACGTATGCTCCATATACATCTGGGACGGGAAGGAATATCTGGTGTTGCGCGGCACGTACGGGCTCTCGCAGAAGGCCGTGGGCAAGGCCAGGCTCAAGGTGGGGGAGGGCATAACCGGCAGCGCCGTAAAGGAGAAAAAACCGCTCCTCATTGAAGACATCTCGGAGGACCCGCGCTACCACTACTTCCCGGAGACAAAGGAGGAGCAGTACAGGATAAAGACCATGTACTCGTACCCCATATTCTCCGGCGATAAGCCGCTCGGGGTATTGAACGCCCAGACCGTCGTCCTCCGGGAGTTCAAGGAGGACGAGATATACTTCATCGAGGTAATAGCCAACCTGATCCTCGGCGCGGTCAAGATGCGTAAGAGGTAGCGATGTTCTGCAAGAGCTGCTGGGCCAATCTCCCGGACGGCACCAGGGTGTGCCCGAGGTGCGGAGTCGATCCGTGTGCCGAGCCCTCGGCCCCCACGGCCCCCTCGTCCAACGGCAAAAGGGGTGTCTTCCCCAAAAGGCGGCCCGCGCCGCGCTCCGGAGGTACGGAGCGTTCGGGTTCCTCGGGACTCATCGCGCTCCTCGCCTTCCTTGTCACCGCCGGCGCACTATACCACCTCTATACAGACGACTACATACTTGACCGCACAGGCGGCCCGCAGGCCCCCCCCGCCCCCCCCGCTCTCACCATAAGGCTCGATAAAGAGCCCCCTTCGGCCCCTGAATCCTCCACCGAGCCTTCTACGCCCCGACGGAACCCTGTTGCCGGAAGGCCCTCCACCCCGGATAGGGCGGACAAGGCGGTAGCGGCCTACAAAGAGGGCGACTACCACAGGGCGTCGATACTCTTCAGGGGCGCGCTCAGGGACTCCCCCGAAAGTAGTGAACTCAAGGGCTACCTCGCCCAAAGCCTGGCGCATATGGCCGATGAGGAGTTAAAAGCCGGGGAGTTCGACGGTGCGAAGAGGCTTTTCACCGAGGCCATTACCATCGAGGAAGACCCGGCCTTCCTGAGGGGGCTTGCGAACGCGCAGGTTAAGCTCGGTGACATTGAGGGGGCGGTCGCCACCATCGAGCCCTTAAAGGCCGAGGCGGACGTGGTAAGATTCCTTAAAGGCGCCTACTCGAAGCTCGGGCAGGAGCACTACCAGAGCGGCGATATCGACAGGGCCATAGACTACTTCGAGAAGGGCGCGGAGGCGGACCCCGGCGACGCCGCCATAAGGGTCGCGCTCTCCAGGCTTAAGAAAGAACGCTCCGAGGAGGAGGGGTTCGGGCGGAAGGAGGGGAGCCACTTCCTGGTAAAGTTCGAGGGGGGCGAGAACGCGGTGGCCGGGCATCTCATAGGGCTGCTCCTCGAGGAGGCCTACAGGAAAATCGGCACGGACCTCGGCTACTACCCCGAGGACAGGATAGGCGCGGTACTCTACTCCCGGGAGAAGTTCCGCGACGTAACCGGGAGCCCTTCGTGGGCGGGCGCGATCTACGACGGACGCATAAAGATACCCGTCGGAGGCATAACCGAAAGGACCAACCTTCTTGAGAAGGTGATGTTCCACGAATACACTCACGCTCTGGTGCACAGGATATCCAGCCGGAGGGCGCCCGTGTGGATTAACGAGGGGTTGGCGCAGTACGAAGAGGGTAAGAGGGCGGCGACGCACAAAGCGCTCCTCAGGAATATAGCGAGGAACAACGAGAAGCTGTCCTTGAGGCAGCTGGAGGGCTCCTTCATGGGGCTTGACCGGGCCCAGGCCCAGGCGGCCTATGCCCTTAGCCTTTCGGCCACCGAGTATATAATCCGCGACTACGGGGTCGCTGCGGTCGTGAGGATACTGGAGGGGCTCGGCCGGGGCAAGAGCCTCGATGAGGCGATATCCTCGGCCCTGTACGTCTCTTACCGGGTCCTGGAGGAGGGGTGGCTCGCTTCGCTCAAGAGGTAGGCGAGGGGGGTGGGGGGGGTGGAA
>JAZGJJ010000156.1 GCA_036482575.1 Thermodesulfobacteriota bacterium | reverse complement strand
GTCGGCATCGTGGCCTCGAGGCTCGCCGAACGCTTTACAAGGCCCACGGCCATGATAGCAGTGGACGAGGGGGCCGGGGTCGGCAGGGGTTCCGTAAGGGGGATAAAGGGTATAGACGTGCTCGAAGGGCTTAAGGCCGCCGCCGGGTTCCTTGAAAGGTACGGCGGGCACAAGGCCGCGGCCGGGCTCACCGTTAAAAAGGAGAATATCGAGGGTTTCGTTAACGCCTTCGTCGCTTACTTCACGGCGAACCTGACCGACGACGACCTGGTGCCCGAGGTGGAGCTCGATGCCTTCGTAACCCTCGAAGAGATTGACTCGAGGGCCATAACGGAGATTCAAAGGCTCTCCCCCTTCGGCCGCGCGAACCGCCAGCCGCTTCTCGGGGCAAGGGATGCGCACGTCATCGCAACCGAGGTCGTCGGCAAGGGACACCTGAAGCTGACGGTAAAGCAGGACGGCTGCAGAAGGCGCGCAATAGGGTTCGGTCTCGGTGACCTGCACCCGGTAAAGGGCGGGGGCTTCGACATCGCCTTCTACCCCTACATGGACAACTGGAGAGGCACGAGGAACATCCAGCTCAAGGTAAAGGACCTCCGGCCGTCCGATTGATTCTCTTAACGGCCGTAGCAACTTTAATTTTAAAATCGTTTTGCGGGAGTTAAATTCCTTGACAGGCAGGATAAAAAAAAATAAATTAGACAGTTATGAAAAATAAGAAACCGAAACGCATAAAGGTCGGCTTCGACGTGTTCGACCTGGAGAAGAGAAAAAAGTACATAAAGAAGCCCGTAAGGCCCGTTACGGTCGAACCCCGGGGGGACGTATCCGAACTCTTGAAAAGGATGGGGGATACGGCCTTCCAGGGGAAGAACCTCTCACAGGCTGCCGACGTGTGGGAGGAGATGCTAAGGAGAAGGTGCACGGTATTCATGGGGCTCGCCGGCGCCATGGTCCCCGCGGGCATGAGGAACATTATCGTCCACCTCATAAAAAAAAGGTACATCGACTGCCTCGTCTCGACCGGGGCGAACCTCTTCCACGACATACACGAAACACTGGGACGGTTCCACTGGCAGGGGAGCCACACGGTGGACGACGGGGAGCTGAAGGACTCGGGCATAGACCGCATGTACGATGTCTATGCGATAGAGGAGGAGTTCAACTCTTCGGACGAGTACATCTATAAGTTTTCCATGGGCCTCGAAAGGCGCCCTTACACGACGAGGGAGTACTTTTATCTCCTCGGCAGGGACCTGGCGAAAAGAAGGAAGACCGACGGGATACTGACGGCCGCCTTTGAGGCGGGTGTGCATGTGTACTGCCCCGCTATAGCGGATTCATCCATAGGCATAGCCGTGGCCCTGGCCGACGGACGGGACTACCCTCTCTTCGACGTTATAGGGGACGTAAAGGAGACGGCCGAGCTCGCCTCACGGGCGAGGACCTCGGGCGTTATATTCTTCGGCGGCGGCACGCCCAAGAACTTCATACAGCAGGCCGAGGTAACGGCCAACATGATGGGTAAGCCCGCCCCGGGCCACAAGTACGCCATACAGGTAACGGCCGATTCACCTCACTGGGGGGGCCTTAGCGGGTGCACCTTCGAGGAGGCGCAGTCCTGGGGGAAGATAGCGAAGAAGTCAAGGCGGGTGAGCGTTGCCTGCGATACGACCATCGCCCTGCCCATAATAGCCACGGCGCTTGCGCAGAGGATGAGGGGTTTTAAAAGGGTTCTTCCGAAGATGGACCTCAAGAACTCTTACAGGATAAAAAAGAGGATATGGGATTAGGGCAGCGGCAAAACTTCGGCGGGCTCGAAGGGCCGGAGTACGAGACCCCGGAGTACGAGACCAAAGAGGTCCGGTTCTCGGTTCTGCCCGTACCCTACGACCTTACGGCAACCTATGTAAGCGGCGCGAGGAACGGGCCGCGGGCGCTCCTCGAGGCGTCAGCCAATATGGAGCTCTATGACGAGGAGCTCGGCGGCGAGCCCTGGAGGGCCGGCATCCGGACCCTGCCCCTTCTCGACGTTACAACGCTTAAGCCCGAGGAGATGGTAAAAAGGGTCCGGGGCGCCGTGGCGGAGATAATAAAAGGGGGCAAGCGGGGCAGGGGGGCCAAGGGGAGCACGCTCCCGGTCGTAATAGGCGGCGAGCACTCTGTAACCATAGGGGCCGTTATGGCCGTGAAGGACGCCTATCCGGAGCTGTGCGTTTTGCAGCTCGACGCCCATGCGGACTTGAGAGACAGCTACCAGGAGAGCCCCTTCAGCCACGCCTGCGTGGCGCGGCGGATAAGCGAGTTCTGCCCGCTCGTGCAGGTGGGCACGAGGAGCCTTTCGGCAGGCGAGGCGGAGTTTTTAAAAAAGGAAAAGCCCGAGATAAAGACCTGCTACGCCGCGGATATTATAAAGGGGTTGTCACTTGACGAGGTCGCTGACGACCTCCCCGAAGAGGTCTTCGTAACTATCGACCTGGACGTCTTCGACCCTTCCGTGATGCCCGCTACGGGCACACCCGAGCCGGGCGGGCTTGGCTGGTACGACGTGCTGGGGTTTTTAAGAAGAGTCGCTTTGAGGCGGAGCGTCGTGGGCTTCGACGTAGTGGAGCTCTGCCCCATCGAGGGTAACGTGGCCCCGGACTTTTTAGCGGCAAGGCTTGTGTATAAGTTAATGGGATACATAAACGAGGGCATCGATGCGCGGAAGTAAGACGCGTATAAAAGTAACTTAGGAGGTAGAAAAATTACTACCAACGTGCCAAAACGGATATTTTTTACCAGAGGGGTCGGAATCCACAGGGAGGAGCTCCATTCGTTCGAGCTGGCGCTTAGGGACGCCGGGATAGAGAAGTTCAACCTCGTAAGCGTCTCGAGCATATTCCCCCCGGGGTGCAAGATAATCCCCAGGGTCCAGGGGTTGAAGATCCTTTCGACGGGCCAGATAGTTTACTGTGTTTTGAGCAAGCTATCGAGCAACGAGCCCAGGAGGCTTCTCGCCGCTTCGGTGGGGTGCGCCATACCCAATGACAAGAAGCTTTACGGCTACCTGAGCGAGCACCACGCTTACGGCCAGAGCGACAGGGTCGCCGGCGATTACGC
>JAZGJJ010000155.1 GCA_036482575.1 Thermodesulfobacteriota bacterium | reverse complement strand
GCCCTTTCATCCCGAGCGGCCTCATCCTGTCCCCCTCCTTCCAGGAGCGGACCCGGAGCGGTCTCCCTCCCTTCCCCGCCAGGGCGTCGTAGTCGAAGTACGCCGTCGTGCGGCTACCTGTGTAAGGACGCGGAGGGCGCTTAAGGAGGGTCGTCTCTATCAAGCAGCCCGCCTCCCTTATCTCCGTAGTGCCGGGGACGGCCAGTCTCTTTCCGAAAGGTTTCGGCTTCGGGGGCGGGCCCGAGGCCAGTATCACTTTTTCGTACTCCCTCCTCAGATGAAGGCGGCCGGGGAGGGATATGCAGGCGTTGGGCCTCTCTCCCTTAATGAGCCCGAAGAAGGCCTCTACGTGCTCGGCCGAAAGTGCCGTGTCGGTACTCCCACCGCCGGCCTCCGTCGTTGCCTTTATAAAGACCCTCGACGAAAGGGCCTTGTCGAGCGAGAGGAGTTTTTTCCTGTCCATAATCACCCCCCCCCTCCCCGTCCGCGCCACCCGGGAGGAGGCCCGGTCCGCCCGGGCGCTCAGGTACTGCTCGTCACGCTTTAGTATAAACGCTGTCCTTGCAAGCGCCTCCCGGATCTTCGGGTTGTAGCCCTCTTCGAGGAGCGGGATGAGTTCGAGCCTCAACCGGTTTCTGAGATACTTTTCCCTCCTGTTCGAGGAGTCCGTGACAAACTTTATCTTACGCTCCTTTGCGTAGCGCTCTATCTCCTCCCTCGGGGTATCTATAAGCGGCCTTATGAAGCTATCCCTCACCTCCCTCATGCCAGTAAGCCCCCTCAGGCCGCTCCCCTTTATAAATCTCATAAGCACGGTCTCGGCCTGGTCGTCGCGGTTATGGCCGACGGCAATCCTGCGGGCCCCGTGCTTCCCGGCGGCCTCTTCGAGAAAGGCGAGCCGCCGGGTCCTGGCCCACTCCTGAAGGGACTCGCCCCCCCCCTTTTTTCCCCGCTTCCTTACCTCACCGAGCGGGATCTTTTTCCCTTCGAATTTGAGCCCCAACCTTGCGGAAAGCTCTTTTACGAACCTGAAATCCCTCTCGGACTCCCTGCCACGGAGGTTGTGGTTCAAATGGCAGACGACGAGTTCGAGGCAAAGCTCTTCCTTGAGCGAGGCGAGGACGTCGAGGAGGACGGTCGAGTCCACCCCTCCGGAGACGGCCACGCAGACCGTATCGCCGCGCTTGAGCATCTTAAAGTTCTTTATCGTATCTCTTATCCTGTCTACCATCTCTCCCACAGCTCAAAAACAGAAAAGACCCCTTGGTTATCCGAAAAGGTCTGTTCTTCAAAAAAAAAAACGGCTGACGGAAAATACTCCGGAGGCATAAAGGATTATAGATTATTCGTCCGTAATCTTACAAGGAAAAGATGCACCGTGACGGTCGAGATAGCAATGACGTATTAGACCGCATACACGCTAACCGTGCGGCAGCACCGTGACGGTGTTTCAAATTCATGACAACCGCTCTTCGTACGAAATAGCAATGACGTATTAGACCGCATACACGCTAACCGTGCGGCAGCACCGTGACCGCCCCGCCTCGTTACGGGGCCGGTTCTCCGAGCACCCTTCCGAGGGCCCTCTTTGCCGCGGGAAAGTCCGGCCTTATCTGGAGCGCCTCCCTGAACTCCCCGGCGGCCTCGTCCCGCAGTCCCATCCTTGCATATATGGCGCCGAGGGTATAGCGGTAGGACTCATTGCCGGGGTAGAGCCTTACGGCGGTCCGCAGCTCTTCGGCAGCCTCGGGAAGCCGCCCCTGCCCGGCGTAGGCAAGGCCGAGGTTAAAACGGGCCTGGTGGTAGTCCGGCCGAAGCCCGATAACCACCCGGTACTTCTCCATGGCCCTCTTCACCAGCCCCCGGCTCTGGTATATTATAGCGAGGTTGTTGTGGGCGTCCACGAGATCCGCCCGAAGCCCGATCGCCCTCTCGTAGGCCGCCTCGGCCTCACCCGTCCAGCCCACCTCCTGGTAGACAAGGCCGAGGTTATAGTGTACGTCGGCGTGGTAAGGGTCGATTGACAGGGCCTTCTTGTACTCCTCTATGGCCTCGACCGGCCTCTTGAGCCCGGCGTATGCAAGGCCGAGGTTGTTGTAAACCTCCACGTTGCCGGACTTAAGCCTTATCGACTCCCTGTATTCCCCTATGGCCTCCTCGGTTCGTCCCTGCTCGGCATAGGCAAGGCCGAGGTTGTTGTGCGCGTACGCGTTCTTCTCCGGTTTGAGCCTCAAGGCCTCCAGGTACTCCTTTACGGCCCTCTCCGTCCAGCCCCGGCCGGCATAGGCAAGGCCGAGGTTATTGTGTCCTCTCGCCTTCATCGGGCTCTTTCTGACGACGTCCGACCAGAAGCTCACATTGTCCGCCCAGACGAGGTTCCTCTTGTAGGCGGCCGCGCCCAGGGGCACGGCAGTAAGCAGGAGCAGAACGCAGGCCGCGGCGGCAAGATTTTTTAGTTTTGTTCGTTCAAAGAGGTAGAACACTCCGGCTGAGAACGCTACCGCCGCACCCGCGCTCGGCAGGTACATCCTGTACTCTACAAGGGGATCCCAGAGGGTTCCCATGAAGGACTCCACCGAAAGGGCTATGAAAAACCACAGGATGCCGAAGGAAGTAAGAAGGCCGTGTGCGTGATGCGTGATGCGTGAACGTAAAAACAGATAAACGGCAAAACCAAAAAGAGAAAGAAGGAATAAGAACGATAAAAACACCTCCGGCTCGAATATGGAGTGAAATAACGGGTAGTCGTAATCCGCGTTCTGGTTTACGGGAAGGATAAGTATCCTGAGGTAGGTCACTATGACCCTGAACTGGGTGATGGTGTAATCATATCGCGATACGGTGTCGAGCTGGCCTGCGAGAGCGCGCCTCGTCGCCTCGGTAATATGGCCCGGCCCTTCACCCGGACCGCCCAGCCACGACCCGATAATGTCCATGGGAACTATGAGGAGTGTCAACAGGAACGGCGCGAGGTACGGAAGCCGCGCGCTCCGGCCCCGTTCGTTAAAGGGTGTACCGAAGAACGTAAACTCATACAGGACTATGATGAAAGGAAGGGTAAAGCTTATCTCCTTTGTCTTCATCGCGAGGACGGCCGAGAAGAGCGAAAAAATGTAGAAGACGCTCCGCCCCCCTGCGCCTGAAGACAGCCGCCACTTGATGAACATGGCAAGGGATAGGAGGTAGAAGAGGGTCGCGAGCGAGGCGAACCTCTGGCTTACGTAGGTGACGGCCTGGGTCTGGACGGGGTGGGTGACGAATATCATGGCTGCTGCGAGGGCGAAGAGTTGCTTCGTGCGGTCGTCGGAGAAGGTCTTTTTTATACAGGGCGTCCCGCATGTGAGGATAACGAGCCACCATACTAAAAGACCGTTTATCGAGTGTATCGCGATATTTACCGCGTGGTACCCGAAGGTGTCGAGACCGCCGAAGCGGTAGTTCAGGGCGAAGGAGAGGGCGGCCACATACCTCGTGCCCGAGAGGTCGAAGAAGTTCCCGAGCTCCCGGATGGTGGGGTTATCTACTATGAAAAAATCGTCGTCGAAGACGAAAGGGGCGTGGAGGACGTTGGAGTAGATAAGCGCCGAGGTTACGACTATAAGAGGAATGGCCGCGTAAGAACGCGCAAACGACAGGCCTTTGCTTCCCATACCGGAAAAATATCACGCTATCATTAACAAGTAAAGGGGCTTCAACGAGCCCCGGCGTGACGGGAGCCCCTCACCCCTTGACCTTACAAGGAAAAACGAACTATCCCCGCCCTTTCTTGGTTTGCTATGGACATAATAAATCACCCGTGGTAGAAAATAGAAATAAGAAGCTACCCGTAGCCGGAGGAAAAGTTGAACAACAGAAGCTTCACCATATTCATACCCCTGCTTGCGGCGGTGGTCGTCACCTTCAACATGTCCGCAAAGGAGTTCCCGGAGGAAAATAACACCCGGGGCATATTCGACTCCATGAACAGGTCCGCCCGGTGGCCCGGCCGTTTCGCTCCCGACTTCGAGCTGGAGCTCCTCGGCGGCGAGAGGTTCCGCCTCTCTGAGAATATCGGGAAGAAGGTGATAATCCTGAACTTCTTTGCCACCTGGTGCGGCCCCTGCAAGGACGAGATGCCGGAGCTCAACGCTTTTTACGAAAAACACAGTGGGGAGCCCTTCGTGATCATAGGTATCGACGGAGGTGAGAATGAGGATACGGTAAGGGAGTTCCTGGAGGAGTATCCGGTGGACTTCCCGGTAGGCATCGACGTGGACAGGTCTATACGTAAGGCCTACGCCATTCCCGGATACCCCACAACCGTGCTCATAGGGGCCGACGGTAAGGTCCACCTCTACGAGGTGGGGGAGATAACGAACGCCGACGTTGCCTTCCACTCCCACTACGGTCCGGGCATCGAGGCCATAAAGTCCGGAGAAGGGATAGGGAGGGAGGCCTACCTCGAAGGGCTTGGGGGCGAGACACCCTTGCCCATCGAAGAAGAAGAAAAAAAAGAGGATAAGAAGGAGGAATACCTGTTCTCCGGGAGGAAGAAGGCTATAGTCGAGAAGATGTACTGCTCCTGCGGGTGCTCGGACCACGTGTCCGACTGCAAGTGCAAAATGGCAACCGACATAAAGGACACCCTTAAAGATATGGACATCTCGGGCCGCACGGACAAGGAAGTAATCACCGGGCTTAACGAGAAGTTCTGCGTAAAGGACGGGTAGAATGGAGATAGTCAAGGCCGATAGCGTCTCGGTGAAGTTCAGGAGGGGGCTCTTCAAAAAGAAACTGCACGCCCTCGACGATTTTTCTCTCTCCGTAGAGGAGGGAGACGTCTTTGCGCTCCTGGGGCCGAACGGGGCGGGGAAGTCTACCGCCATGTACTCCTTCCTCGGCCTTATCCGGCCGGACGAGGGAAGAATCTCCGTCCTTGGCAGGGAGCCGGTCCCGGGCTCGGAGCTCTTCCGTGAAGTGGCCTACCTGCCGGAAGAGCCCCACTACCACCTCTACCTTACGGTCGAGGTGGCGGTCACCTACTACGCGTCCCTCTACGGAACGCCCGTTAAGAAGCGGGCCGTGGACGAGGCCATTGAAAAGGTCGGGCTGACCGAGTTCAGGGACCTGCGCCTGAGCAAGTGCTCCAAGGGGATGAAGCAGAAGATGGGGATAGCCCAGTGCCTCATGAACACGCCGAGGCTGGTATTCCTCGACGAGCCCACAAGGGGTCTGGACCCGGTCGCGGTAAAGGAACTCCGGGACATGCTGCTGGAGATGAACAGACGCGGGGCCACCATAATAATGAACTCGCACGTCCTCTCGGAGATAGAGATGGTGTGCAACCGTGTCGCGATAATCAATAAAGGCAGGGTGGCGGCCCAGGACGAACTGCACCGGTTCGTGGGCTTCGACCTCGAGACATACGCCGTGGAGTTCGACCACGGCGACGACATACCCGGTTACGTAACCGTCACGGTGAAGACCCCCACCACTATCAGGGGGGAGATCCCAAAGGAACGGCTCATGGAGTTCGTCAGCTTCGCGGACGGCGCCGGCCTCAGGGTATACGGGTGTACGCTCAAGAAAACCACGCTCGAGGACGCGTTCTTCGACGTACTGAAAGGCGGGGAGACGGATGCTCCACCAACTCTGGACTAACATAAAGATAAACCTGAAGTTCTACAGGAGGAACAGGCTGCTGCTGGGCACCGCCGTCTTCATATCGTTCGTGATGGGACTTTCCGCGCTCCCCTCTCTCTTCACGCTGTCGGCAGCCAAGCACATGAAAATCATCCAGGGGGTTTTCTCGCAGCTCAGCTGGTTTACCTTCATCATCACGGCGGGCCTCGCCATCATGCTGATATCGTACCACACGAGAGACCGCTCGGTGAAGATGGTGTTCACGAAGCCGTGCCCGCCCGAGGCATGGATACTTTCGAGCTTCCTCTCGGCCTCCCTGGTCTCGCTCCTCCTGTACGCAGGCACGCTGGCGATATGCTCCGCGCTCTTCGTCGCGTGGGACGTCCCCTTCCAATGGGGCATCCTGTACATGACGGTAAACGATTTTATGAGCACCATAATACTCATAAGCTACATGACCTTCCTCGCCGTGCTCATGCACCCGCTGCTGGCGCTCCTCTTCGCCGTTATCTTCCAGGGGGGCACCTTCTTCTACATAAAGTTGCTCCTGATGGGCAAGGCGGCCAACGACGGCGGCCTCTCAGTGCCCCTGACGCTCTTGAAGGGCCTGGTGGACGGAATCTACCTGCTCCTCCCTTCGTTCAGCCCATTTTCCGGAAAAACAAGCAAGCTCTACCGGAGCCTGAGGCTCGACGACGCTAACTGGGAATATCTACTGCTGACCTTCGGCTATACGGTATTCGTGTCGGCGCTTATGTACGTCCTCTCCGTATACTTCTTCAAAAAGAAACGACTTATCTGATATCGCCTTCGCGCAGGCAAAGCCCGACTTATAGTGGAAGAGGACGCCGTCCTTGACTTCGCCCCCCCGGCTGTTAGAATTTGAGTATGGGGTACGAATATCTGGAGCACGCCGCGGACGTGGGCGTCCGGGCCGAGGGGCGGACCATGGAGGAGGCGTTCGAGAGCGGGGCCGAAGCCGCGCTGAACGTGATGTTCGACCTCTCCTCCATAGACGAGACCGTAACCGTAAGCTTCGCCGCGGACGCCCCGGAGCCGGCGCTCCTCTTCGTCGAGACCATTAACGAGGTACTCTCCATCCAGGACCGCCACGGGCTCGCGCTAAAGAGGCTCGTCTCCGGGGAAATAAGAAAAACCGACGACGGCTACAGGTTCGTCGGCACGGCCAGAGGAGAGCCGCTTGATCTGAACAAACACGCCGTAAAGACGGAGGTCAAGGCGGCTACATATTCGGGGCTTAGTTACACCGAGAGCCCGGATAAAGAGATGCGACACGCCTTCGAGTGCGTGCTCGACGTCTAAGCGCGGGGTAGAGGGATGGCGATAGAGGTAAAAAAACTTACAGACTACACCTGGGAGATCCCTATGACGGGCGAGATGCTCGTCCCGGGCAGGATATACGCCGACGAGGAGATAATCTCCGGCCTCCTCGGAGACTACGAGAAAAAAAAGCACGGGGGCTTTACGCCCGCGCTCCAACAGGTATCTAACGTAGCCACGCTTCCCGGAGTGGAAAAGGCCTCGCTCGCCATGGCAGATATCCACCCGGGCTACGGCTTTGCCATCGGAGGCGTGGGGGCGTTCGACATGACGAAGGGGGTCATAAGCGTTGCCGGGGTGGGCTTCGACATAAACTGCGGCGTACGCGTCCTCCGGACCCCGCTTACAAGAGAGGACGTCGAGCCCCGGAAGGAAGCACTCGCGAACCAGCTCTTCCGGGACGTGCCCTCCGGGGTCGGCTCCACGGGCGACATAAGACTCAGTGAATATGAGATAGACGAACTCTTAAAACGGGGCTCGGCCTTTGTAATCGAAAGAGGCTACGGGTTGTCCGGTGATCTCGAATACACCGAGGAGCGTGGGGCCGTGGCGGACGCCCGGCCCGAGAACGTAAGCCGCAGGGCCAAGGAGAGGCAGTTCAGGCAGGTGGGCACCCTCGGCTCGGGCAACCATTACCTCGAACTACAGTGGGTCGAAGAGATATACGACGCGGAGGCCGCCGCTGTATTCGGCCTGCACAAGAACCAGGTACTCATAGCCATCCACTGCGGGAGCCGCGCGCTGGGGCACCAGATAGGGACCGATTACCTGAAGACACTCGAAGCGGCGAGCAGGCGCTACGGTATACCGATAAGGGATCGGGAACTGGTCTGCGCCCCCATAGAGAGCGAGGAGGGAGTGCGCTACCTGACCGCCGTTAACTGCGGCATAAACTGCGCCTTCGCCAACCGGCAGGTCATAGGGCATCTGGCCAGAGGTGCCGTCTCGCGCGTTATGGAGATAAACCCCGAGGAGATAGAGCTCCTCTACGACGTGGCCCACAATACGTGCAAGGTGGAAACACACACGGTCGACGGGAAAGAAAAAAACCTCCTCGTGCACCGTAAGGGCGCGACGAGGGCCTTCGGACCGGGCAGGCCGGAGGTGCCGGAGGCGTACAGAGAGGTCGGCCAGCCGCTTCTCGTGGGAGGCAGCATGGGGACCGCGTCCTATATCTTAATGGGCACCGAGAAAGGGATGCGTGATTGCTTCGGGAGCGCGGTGCACGGCGCCGGAAGGGCGCTCTCCAGGATGCAGGCCAAAAAGAGATGGCGCGGCTCGGAGATAATAAAGGAGCTCGAGGAGAAGGGCATAATCATACGGTCAAGGGGCAAGTCCGGCGTGGCCGAGGAGGCCCCGCTCGCCTATAAGGACGTGGACAGGGTCGTGGACATAATGGACAGGGCGGGGGTCAATAAGAAGGTGGCCAGGGTAAGGCCGCTTGTGTGCATAAAGGGTTAGGCCGGGATAAAAAAGGACCATGGAGCGGGAGGTCGTTAAAAATCCTCCTGCAGATAGCGGGTGTCGTCCTTCTTCTTGCGGAGCTTGAGCGGGCTCTCGCAGGACGGGCAGAATATGTCCTCCCCTATATCCTCATCCCCGGACATGGGTATCTCGGAGTCACAGAGGGGACAGTCTAGGTAACCGGAGTCTTCTTTTTCCTTCATGGTTTATTCGCCCCCTCCCCCCGCACGACAATCCGGGTATAAAGGTTTAAAAAAAGTTGCGACTTCCCTGATTATCCTCCCCAAAGGGCCCTTTGTCAAGAGCTTTACACCGTATACACGCTAACCGTGCGGCTACACCATGATGGTGTTTTAATTCCCGGACCACCCACAGGGGTGTCCGGGATGAAAGTTGTAATGGGACCGCATACGCGCTAACCGTGCGGCAGCACCTTTATGAGCGACTTGCCCTTCATCTCCTCCGGCGTCTCAAGCCCCATTACCTCGAGCACGGTCGGCGCCACGTCGGAGAGTCCCCCGCCTTCCACGAGCTCGACCCCCTTCCTCTCGTCGTCCACGAGTATCAGGGGCACGAGGTTGGTCGTATGCGCCGTATGGGGCTGGTCGGCCTCGTAGTCGGACATCTGCTCGGCGTTACCGTGGTCCGAGGTTATAAGGACGGCAGAGCCCATGGAAAGCGCGGCCTCGACCACCCTTCCCACGGCCTCGTCCACGGCCTCGCAGCCCTTTATGGCGGCCTCCAGGTCGCCTG
>JAZGJJ010000154.1 GCA_036482575.1 Thermodesulfobacteriota bacterium | reverse complement strand
ACGCCATGCGCGGCAACGTATACCACGGCATGGGCATGCCGGAGGAAGCCGTAAAGGATTTTACAAGGGCCATCGAGTTGAACATGGAAGAGAGGGACGTCCACCTCAACCGCGGGAACGCCTACGTCGCCATGGGTGACTACGGCCGGGCGGTTAAGGACTTCGACTTCGCTATAGTCCTCGACCCTAAGAGCGCGGGCGCCTACTACGGCCGCGCGAACGCCTACGGCGCCATGGGCGGCCACACCCGCGCGATAGAGGACTACTCGCGGGCCCTGGAGATATCCCCCGGCTTCGACGCCGCCTACAACAACAGGGGGATCGCCTACGGGATTACGGGAAAGCTCGCCGCCGCCATAAAGGACTTTACGAAGGCCGTCGAGCTCAACCCCGGAAACGTCACGGCCTACAATAACCGGGGGAAGGCTTACTTCATGGCGGGGAACCACGAGCCGGCGATAAGGGACCTCGACGCCGCCGTGCGGCTCGACCCCTCCTACGGGGACGCCTACCGCAACAGGGGTTTGATCCATTCGCAGTTGGGGAACGCCGAAGAGGCGGCCGCCAACTTCAAAAAAGCGAAGGAACTCGGGGCGGGGGGGGCGGGAGGAGGGGGAGGAGGCGGTTGATGTTGCCGGGGTTATTCCTCCACGGTTACTTTTCCGTACATCACCTTATGGATAAAACATATGTAGTAATAGTCGCCCGGTTTCTCGAACGTATACTCCCATGCCTGCCCCGGTTCGATCTTTGGAGAGAAAAGCCCTCCCCTGCCTACAAAGGACAGGATAGAGGAGAGCAGGTGGGTTTCCGTATCGTTGTTTATCCACCGTACGGTCTCGCCTGTTTTTACGGTCACGTTGTCGGGCCTGAATATGTTCTTCACCTTTTCGGTAGACAGGGCTTCGACCGTGTGGACGCCGTTTAAGGGTGCCGTACGGACCGGCGGCGACAACCTCGACTCAAAAATCTTCTTCTTCACCTCTTTAAGAGGACTCGTATCCCTGGTTATTTTTTTATACTCCATTGCCATGCTTTCGGCTACGTAGAAGTTCGACTCCCTTTTTTCCTCCGTTGTCTCCGGGAGCAGGGCCTCCTCGATAAGCGCGTCGATCTCTCCCGGGACCTTCTCGATGTTTATTCTCACAACGTGGTCCATCATATCGGAGCTTTGAGCGGAAAGGGCCTCTTCGAACCTTTCCGTAATCTCCGACGCAACGCCGTACCCCGCCCCGCTTGTTGCAAAAAGGGCCGCTAGGATTAAGAGAAAAACCAACCTCTTGGGGTTCATGGCCTGACCTCCTTTATTGGTAACTATATTCAGAGCCTATACCCCGCTATGCGCCTTGTCAAGCGGCGCCCCATTTCTATTTTAAGGCACCCGGATCTATGTTAATGTTGACGCAGGGCTACCGATGAATACCGCTTTCATATACTCCGACCGCTTCGCCGACTTCTCCTACGGCGCGGACCACCCGATGAGGCCCATGAGGCTCGGGCTCACCCGCGAGCTTATCGAGGAGAAGGGTCTGCTCGACCTGCCCGGTGCCGAACTTGTAGAGGCGAGGAAGGCGACAGAGGAGGAGGTATTGCTTGCGCATACCCCGGAATACATCGCGGCGCTGAAAAAAGCCGATTCCGGGGAGGTGCCGCCGGATGGGGGCAGGTACGGCCTCGGCTTCGGCGACAACCCGTCTTTCCCGGGCGTATACGAGTGGTCGTGCTATTCGGCCGGCGCCTCGGTTCAGGCCGCCGAGTTTGTGGCCGGGGGAAAGGTCCGGACCGCTTTTAACATAGCGGGCGGCCTTCATCACGCAATGGCGGAGAGGGCCGCGGGCTTTTGCTACATAAACGACCCCGTGGTCGCCATAAAGTATCTCGCGGGTCTGGGCAAGCGCGTGGCCTACGTGGACATAGACGCCCACCACGGCGACGGCGCCGAGGCGGCGTTCTACGATACCGACCGTGTCCTTACCGTCTCGCTCCACGAGAGCGGGGAGTTCTTATTTCCGGGAACGGGTTCTTCAAAGGATATAGGGACGGGCAAGGGAAAGGGCTACTCCGTAAACCTCCCCTTCCCTCCCGGCACCGGAGACGACCTGTTTGTGCGGGGTTTTAACGCGGTAGTGCCGTCGTTCATGGAGGCCTTCGCTCCGGACGTGCTCGTAACGCAGCTCGGGGTGGATACCTTCGCGAGCGACCCCATAACGCACCTTCAACTCACGACAAACGGCTTCGAGGAAATGGTGAGGGGCTTCAGGGCGCTCGGCCTCCCGTGGGTGGCGCTCGGCGGGGGCGGCTACGAAATGGATAATGTAAAGAGGGCGTGGACGCTCGCGTGGGCCGTTATGAACCACGCGGAGGGGATGGAGGGGCTGGCCTCCATAAGGGATAAGCCCGCCCCGGATACGTCCGGGGAGGACGACAGGAAGGCCGTGCAAACCGGGATAGATTACCTGTTAAAAGAGGTCCTGCCTCTTATAGGCTCGTAAAAAATGTCTTACTCGTTATCGGTCGGTATGTGCTTTATGGCGCGGATGACCTCCTTGCCCTCCGGCCCCCTGGCGAACTTTATGAACTCCGCCACCGCCCCCGTGGGCTCCCCTTTGGTTACGACGTTATAGTCCTGGTAGAAGCGGTATCTGGCCGGGAGGGTCTCCTCGGTCGGGAGAAGGCCGTCTATGGTAAGGACCTTTACACGGTCGTCGTGGTAGCCGTATATCTGCTGACCCAGGGCCCCTTCGTTCTCCGCGACAACCGCGTTGGCGTTCTCGACCGGGTTCCCCCGCTTCTTAAGCTCCACTATGTCCTCACCGTATGGGGCGGCCTGTTGGCCCATGGTCTTCCTGACGCACGGGGCGAGATAAGCGTTCCGTATCTCCATGTCCTTCCCCCCGACCTCTTTCCAGTTCCTTATCCTGCCGCTGAATATACCCTTTACCTGCTCGTAGGTCAGGTCGTTCACCGGGTTGGTCTTGTTTACGATAAGCACTATCGGGGACTTCGCTACGATGTTGTTGACCGTCCCCTCGGGGAGGACGCTCAGGGCGTTGGCGTGGGTGCTGACCCCTATCTGCACCTCTCCGGCCGCGGCCCGGTGCACGCCCATGTTGCACTTACCCCCGGTTATCTCGAACCCGGCGCCGTTCCTTTCGGAAAAAGCCTCCGACAGCTTCTTCGCCAGCGGGAGCGAGCACGGGTCCCCCATGAGGGTGATGGCCTCGCCGGCAATCGCCGGGGCCGAAAGGAGCAAGGTCGAAAAAGCGGCAAGTACGACGGTCCTTATAAAAAAGCTCATGGCACGGCCTCCTTTGAGTTCGGGTCTACCTTAGAGTATGCCGCCATAATACCAATATGTCAAATTGAAGTTTTCAATGGCATTGGGTGGGGCCATAGAGGGGGGCGGTCGTCCGGAATCTGAAACACCATCAGGGAGTTGTCGCTGGTCAGTTCGTCGCAGCGGGGGATTCTGCCACGGTAAAGCGCAGCTTTTCCTTGTAGTAATTGTTCAAGAACACTTTGACGGTCCATCGTCCCGGCGGCCTTTCGTCCTCGGGGTCAAGGGACATCCACCCCCATGTCTTCCAGTAGGAATCTTTGGGGGTCGTCGTATATGAACCGGAGCTGATTATCCGGCCGTCCGGCGCGTACCACTCCCACCTTACGACATACTTCTTGCCGGGTTCGAGGTCGAACCACTCGGTAAACACATAGACCTTCTTCCCCTGTCCCTTCTCGAATGTATTACCCGGGTCCACGAGGTAGGCCGTCTTCCCCTCCTTTTTAATGCCGTTGCACGTAACGGTCCTGAACTTGCTGTCCTTGTGGGTCCGGAACGACATGCCGCAGCCGGTGGAAACTATTACCGCCGCGACGAGAAAAAGGAGAAACCTTGTGGTGTGCCCGGGAGAGTTCATGGACCTCCGGTATGGCAACGGTTGCTTAAAACCCTTCTCAGGGAAAGACTAACACGGGTTAGGTTTACGGGCAAGGACAACGTAAAGTGGGGTCGGGAAAGCCACTAAGCCCCCTCCTTCCCCGAGTACGTAACGCAGTAGAGCCTCCCCTCCTTAACCGCCGCCATAAGACACTTGTTGCACGATATGCACCGGGCCCTACGCCTGTCGCCCCCGGCCCACCTGTTTATCAGGTCGGGCTCGGATATAAGGGGTCTCGCGAGGCTGAAGAAGTCGGCCGTGCCCTCTTCGTATATCGCCTCCGCCACCTCTATCGACCTCACGCCGCCGACGAGGATCAAAGGACACGTAATCTCGGGCCGAAACTCCTTGGCGCAGACCCTGAAGTATGCCTCCTTCTCGGGCCCGTCTATCCCTTCCCTCGCGGGCATGCGCTCGCCCGAGGCCGGAGTGCCGCCGCTAAGCTCTATGGCGTCTATCCCTATATCCGAGAGTTTCTTGCACACTATGACCGACTCCGCGGCCGTAAGGCCGGGCGCGACGAAGTCGGCCGAGTTTATCTTTACCATGACGGGCCAGTCCGTGCCGACCTTTTCCCTTATCGCCTCGTAGACCTCGACCACTATCCGGGCCCTCGTCTCTATCGGCCCCCCGTACTCGTCCTCGCGCCTGTTGGTGTAGGGCGAGAGGAACTCGCTCAAGAGGTAACCGTGGGCCGCGTGCATCTCCACGCCGTCGAAGCCGGCTTCCTTCGCCCTCCTCGCGGCCTCGGCAAAGTCCGTGACGGTCCTCCTTATGTCGTCGACCGTCATCTCCTCGGGCTCGGTGCCGAAGGCCCGCTCCTTAACGGCCGACGGCGCTTCGAGCGGGAAGCCCGTCTCGAACCTCGACTGCGCCCCGCCGTGGGCTATCTGGAGGGCGACCTTGCCGCCCTCGGCGTGCACCACGTCGGCGATCTTCTTAAGGCCCGGGATAAGGGCGTCGTCGTCCGCCCCGAGCATCCCGGCGTTGCACTTGCCGCGCTTGTTGACGAAGGCGAAGCCCGTAAGTATAAGCCCCACCCCGCCCTTTGCGAGGTCCCTGTATATCTCTACCAGCCCGTCGGTCACCCCGCCGTCTTCGGCAGCCATCCCCTCCCACGTGGCCGACCTGACGAAACGGTTCCGCAGCTCCATCGTACCGATAGATACGTTCTCAAAAAGCTCGCTCATAAGGGGTCTCCTTTGTTAATAGCCTTCGACCTTCCAAATATACCCCCTTTTTCCGGGCTTGACAATACCCTTCTAACAAAATATGCTCTTATACAGAGCGCCATAACTTCGCATACCTTCGTTGCTCCTCGGCTCGTCGTTGCGGCGTACTAAAGGTACGCCTCACTCCTCGCCTTCGTCGCGCCTCGGTCTGCTTTGTTCTGACGCTCTGTATAGTGCGGGCTTGCTCTCAGGAGGTGGTTTTTTGATAATAGGCGTTCCAACGGAGATAAAGGAAAACGAATACCGGGTATCGGTGGTGCCTGCGGGCGTTAAGGAGCTTACCGAAGCCGGCCACCGGGTGGTTATCGAGGCCGGCGCAGGCCTCGGAAGCGGCATAACCGACGGGGAGTTCGAAGAGGCCGGGGCCGAGCTTTTAGAGAGCGCCGAAGAGGTCTTTGCCGCGGCCGAACTCGTAATAAAGGTAAAAGAGCCCCGGCCGGCCGAGTACGGCTACCTGAGGGACGGCCTCCTGCTATTTACCTTCCTCCATCTCGCGGCTGAAAAGAAGCTCGCCAAAGCCCTTATGGATAGCGGCGTTACGGCCATAGCATACGAGACGGTCGAAGTCGAAGGCGAGGGTCTGCCCATCTTAAGGCCCATGAGTGAAGTGGCCGGAAGGCTCTCGGTACAGCTCGGCGCGCACCACCTCCTGAAACCCTACGGCGGGGAGGGGGTGCTCTTAAGCGGCGTGCCCGGAGTGGAGCACGGGAAAATCCTCATAATCGGCGCGGGCACGGTCGGGGTAAACGCCGCGAGGGTCGCCTCGGCCCTCGGGGCCGAGGTCACGGTAATAGATGTAGATACGAACAAGTTCACCTACATAGAGGACATACTCGACGGCAGGGTCAAGACCCTCATGTCGAACTCCTATAACATAGAGGAGACCGTCGTCGAGTGCGACCTCCTTATAGGCGCGGTGCACACGCCCGGGGCGAGGACGCCCACGCTCGTAACCAAGGAGCTCGTCTCTCGCATGAAAAAGGGCTCGGTCATAGTGGACGTGGCCGTTGACCAGGGCGGGTGCGTGGAGACCATAAGGCCCACCACCCATTCAGACCCCGTCTACGTCGTGGACGGGGTCCTGCACTACGGAGTTACGAACATGCCCGGTGCCGTGCCCCGGACCTCCACCTTCGCGCTCACCAACGTCACCACGCCATACCTCCTGAAGCTCGCCAACCTCGGCTTCGCAAGGGCGATAAAAGAAGACCCTTCGCTCTTAAGCGGTGTGAACGTCCACAAAGGAAAGATAACCCACCCGGCGGTCGCCGAAGCGGTGGGCATGGAGTGCGACCCCCTTCCATCTCCTAACTCATGAATGACAAGGCCCTGCACATCCTTAGAGCCGTCTTTGGCTATGACAGCTTTCGCTTTCGCCAGGAGGAGGTAATCGGTCAGCTTATAGCCGGCGCCGATGCGCTGGTGCTTATGCCGACCGGGGGGGGCAAATCGCTCTGCTATCAGATACCCGCCATGGTGCGCCCCGGAACGGGCATTATCGTCTCGCCGCTGATATCCCTTATGCAGGATCAGGTGAGTGCGCTTCTGCAATCGGGCGTGCGTGCCGCCTACCTGAACTCCACCCTTGGTGCGGATGAGAGCCTGCGCGTGGAAGAGCAACTGCTCGGCGGAGCGCTCGACCTCGTATACGTGGCGCCCGAGCGGCTTATGACACCACGCTTTCTTGACCTGCTGGACCGTGCCGCCCTTGCTCTCTTCGCTATCGACGAGGCCCACTGCGTCTCCCAGTGGGGGCATGATTTTCGCCGGGAGTATCTCCAGCTCTCCGTCCTGCACGAGCGCTTTCCCGATACACCACGTATCGCGCTTACGGCCACCGCGGATGAGTACACGCGAAGCGAGATAATAAAACGCCTGAACCTCGAAAAAGCGAAGATATTTATAAGCGGCTTCGACCGGCCTAACATCCGCTACCGCATCACCCTGAAACAAAAACCCCGCGAGCAACTGCTTCGTTTTATAGAAGACGAGCACCGGGGGGACGCTGGCATCGTCTATTGCCTGTCGCGGAAAAAGGTCGACTTCACAGCCGAGTGGTTAAAGGAAAAGGGGTTTAAGGCACTGCCATATCATGCGGGCCTTTCCGCGAAACTCCGCGGGCGCCATCAGGACCGCTTCCTCAAGGAAGAAGGCATAATAGTAGTCGCTACCATAGCCTTCGGCCTTGGTATCGACAAGCCGGACGTGCGCTTTGTCGCCCACCTGGACCTGCCCAAGAGCATGGAGGCCTACTACCAGGAAACCGGACGCGCGGGGCGTGACGGTCTTCCGGCCAACGCGTGGATGGTATACGGTCTGCAGGATATCGTCATGCTGAGGCGGATGATCGAAGGCTCCGAGGCTGACGAGACCCGAAAACGCATAGAGCGTCACAAGCTCGACGCCCTGGTGGGCCTGTGCGAGGTAACGACCTGCCGCCGTAAGATCCTCCTCGGGTACCTCGGTGAAAAGCACCCGGATAATTGCGGCAACTGTGATACGTGTCTTGAGCCTGTCGAAACGTGGGACGGCACGGTTGCGGCTCAAAAAGTCCTCTCATGCGTCTACCGGACCGGCCAGAGGTTCGGGGCCGCCCACCTGACCGATGTCCTGCTCGGCCATGACACGGACCGCGTCCGCAGTTTCGGCCACGACCGGCTGAGCACCTTCGCCATAGGAAAAGAGCTGGACGCGCTCGCGTGGCGCTCGGTCGTACGGCAGCTTGTGGCAAGAAACTTTCTGAGCGTGGATGTGGAGGGCTTTGGCTCCATGCAATTGACGGAAGAGTCCCGCGCCGTACTGAAAGGCGAAATGCAGCTGCGTCTCAGAAAGGAAAAGAAGCCCGAGAGAAAATCGAAGAAAGAACGCTCCCGGCGCAAGAAGGGCCCCAAGGCCTGGGCCCCGGAATCCGGAGACGGAAAGCTCTGGGAGGCGCTCAGAACACGCCGCACAGAGATAGCGAGCGCGCAGGGCGTGCCGCCCTATGTCATCTTCCACGATACAACCTTCGAGGAAATGGTACGCCGCCGCCCCAAAGAGCTTGACCAAATGCGTTCCATTACAGGCGTGGGCGAACGAAAACTCGAACTATACGGCAACGACTTCCTTAATATCATCCGCGAGCACGGCTGAGGAAACCTTTTTATTAAGAAGGTTTCCCCCCGGTAATACTCCTTCAGCGTCGGTCGGCCAAGGGGTCCGGGGGGCAATAAACCCTTGGAAAACCGTGCTTTTGTCTTGACTCTCCACTGCAAAATACGATAATCTCCGATATTGAGCAAAATTCCGCCTTAAGGGGGATAAGGGACAGGTTTGCAAAGTAGAGGACAGGAGTTCAAACAGCGCCTGGAAAGGCTCCAGGCCTTGAGGGAGAGTGGGGTAGACCCCTTCCCGAACGACTTTAAGCCGGGCTCGACCTCGGCCGAGGTAGCGGAAAGGTTCGGCGCCCTTACGGCCGAGGAGCTAGAGGCAAAGGACGAGAGCGCCCTTATCGCCGGGAGGGTCGTGGCCTTGAGGCGTTTCGGCAAGGCCTCTTTCGCCCATATCCAGGACAGGAGCGGCAGGCTCCAGGGGTATTTTAAGAAGGACATACTTGATGAGGAGACTTGGGCCCTCTTCAAGGGCTGCGATGTCGGGGACATAGTCGGCGTTGGTGGAAGGCTATTCCGGACACGCACCGGAGAGTTGACCATTGAGGTGAAGACCTTAAGGCTCCTCGCCAAGGGGCTTAGCCCGCTGCCCGAGAAGTGGCACGGCCTTAAGGACGTCGAGGCAAGGTACCGGCAGCGCTACCTCGACATAATGGTAAACCCCGAGGTCAAGGAAGTATTCAAGAAAAGGACCGCGATCGTGCGCTACCTGAGGGAGTTCCTGGACTCCCGGGAGTTCATGGAGGTCGAGACCCCCATGATGCAGCACATCCCCGGAGGGGCGGCGGCCAAACCCTTTATAACGCGCCATAACGCGCTCGGGATGGACCTCTATCTCCGCATAGCCCCGGAGCTCTACCTTAAAAGGCTCGTCATAGGCGGCATCGAAAGGGTCTACGAGATAAACCGCAACTTCAGGAACGAGGGCGTATCCACCCAGCATAACCCCGAGTTCACCATGCTCGAGTTCTACCAGGCATACGCCACGTTCGAGGACCTGATGCTCCTTACCGAGGAGATGATAAGCTCGCTCGTCAACGAGCTTAACGGCTCGATGGAGACCGTCTACCAGGGCGAGCCCCTCGACTTCACCCCGCCCTGGGACAGGATTACCGTAAAGGACGCGATAGCCAAGTACTCCGACGCGGGCGAAGATATCTTCACCGACAGGGACAAGGCGGAGGAGTTCTTGAAAGGGTTAAACCCGAAACTTCCCGAGGGGCTCGGCCACGGAAAGCTCCTGGTGGAGATATTCGAGCACGTTGCCGAGCACAAATTAATCCGGCCGACCTTCGTGACGCACTACCCTGTCGAGGTCTCCCCCCTTTCAAGGAGGAGTGCCTCGGACCCCTCGCTCGTCGACAGGTTCGAGCTCTTCATTGCGGGTAAAGAGATAGCCAATGCCTTCAGCGAGCTTAACGACCCGGTGGACCAGAGAGAGAGGTTCGAGTTGCAGGCGAAGGAGCGCGAGGCCGGGGACCAGGAGGCCCAGCCGATGGACGAGGAGTTCCTGAGGGCGCTCGAGTACGGCATGCCGCCCACGGCCGGTGAGGGCATAGGCATAGACAGGCTCGTCATGATACTGACTGATTCTTCTTCGATACGCGACGTGATACTCTTCCCCCTCCTGAAGGAAGAGAGGCGGGAGAGCGAGGGGGGGCCGGAAGGGTCTGGAGGGCCGGAAGCCCGCTCATCGACCGAGGAGGCCGAAACCCCGCTCAAGGTAAAGGGCTGAAGAGAGATGTCTTACGAGCTTTTTATCGGGCTCAGGTACCTCGGGGCGAAGCGCAAGCAGGGCTTCATCTCGGTCATAACGTTTATATCGATACTCGGCATTACCGTGGGCGTGACGGCGCTCATAATCGTACTCTCGGTCATGAGCGGCTTCGAGGAGGACCTGAAGGAGAAGATTCTCGGAGTGAACGCCCACGTGGTGGTGATGGAGTTCGGCGGCGCGATGAGCGGCTACGAGGAGGTGGCCGAGGGGGTGAGGCGGGTGGACGGGGTCGTCGGCGCGACACCGTTCATATACGGCCAGGCAATGCTCTCGTCGAGGTCCGGGGTCATGGGGAGCGTGGTAAGGGGGCTGGACCTCGAGACCGTGGGGGACGTAACGCTCCTGCCCGAGAGGATGAAGGAGGGCTCGATCGAGGGGCTCGGCGCCTCGTTCGATGATACGCAGGCCACCGGAGAGCTCCCCGGTATAGTGCTCGGCGCCGAGCTCGCGAGAAGCCTCGGGGCGAGAGTGGGCGGCGAGGTCAACGTGGTATCCCCGAGTACCGCGGCCATGGGCACCATGCCACGGATGGCGGCCTTCCGCGTAGCGGGCATATTCGAGTTCGGCATGTACGAGTACGACTCGGGCCTGGCCTTCGTCTCCATCGAGAACGCGCAGAGGTTCTTCAAGCTCGACGGGACGGTCAGCGGCGTGGAGGTCAAGATAGACGACATATACGGGGCGAAGGAGGTGGCCGCAGCCATAGAGGCGGAGCTTACGGGCCCCTACTGGACCAGGACGTGGATGGAGATGAACAGGAACCTCTTCTCCGCGCTTAAGCTCGAGAAGGCGGCCATGTTCATAATCCTCATGCTCATAGTGCTCGTCGCGGCCTTGAACATAATAAGCACGCTCATAATGGTCGTTATGGAAAAGGGCAAGGAGATAGCCATACTGAAGAGCATCGGCGCCACCTCGGGCGGCATAATGAAGATATTCATGATAGAGGGGGTGGTGATAGGGGTGGTCGGGACGCTCCTGGGGACCGTGCTGGGGCTCGTCGGCGCGTGGAACCTCGAGGCGGTGGTGGGCTTCTTCGAGAGGGTTTTTGACTTCAAGGTCCTGCCCCCGAGCGTTTACTACATCGACAAACTGCCGTCGAAGGTGGAGCCTTACTTCGTGGCGCTTGTGGCCCTGGTCTCGCTTGCGATAAGTTTTCTGGCAACGCTTTACCCGTCGTGGAAGGCCTCGAAGCTGGACCCGGTCGAGGGGCTCAGGTATGAGTGATGTTGTTCGCCGGGCGGGATACGGAGAAGGTCACGGCGTTAATGGAGAAGGCCGAGAGGTATCTCGCCAAGGGCAAGCTCATAAACGCCCTTGCCGTGTACGACGAGATAAGCTCGTTCGGAGACAGGGACCCGCGTATATACGTGCGGCTGGGGGACATAGCGAGGAGGCTTGATGACTCCGAGTGCGCGGCGTTGCACTATACGTCCGCAGCGGACTGCTTCGTAAGGCAGGGCTTTCTTATAAGGGCGATAGCCGTATGCAAGGTAATAACCCATCTGGACCCCTCGAAGGAGGGCGTGCACGGCAGGCTGGCCGAGCTTTGCGTTGAACACGGGGTGGTTAAGGGGGAAAGGGCCACGGCGGCCGGGGCGGAGACGGTGGTCCGGCGGACCCCGTTCTTCTCGGATCTGACTGGTGAAGAGTTCCTGGAGGTCGTAAAAAAGGTCGGGTGCCATAACGTAAGGCGCAGTGCGAGTATTTTCAGGGAGGGCGACGACGGCGACTCCATATACATCGTCGCGAGCGGCCGCATGGAGGCCGTGTGCCGGACCGGGGACGGTAAGGCGGTTAGGGTGGCGACTTTCGGCGAGGGGGAGTTCTTCGGAGAGTTCGGCTTCTTCTCTGAGGAGAAGAGGGCGGCCACGGTCAAGGCCGTCGAGCCGACCGCGCTCCTCGAGATGAAAAGGGCCGACATGCTCGCTATAGCCTCCAACCATCCGGGGTTGTCCAAGGTGCTTTTTGATTTTTACAAGGAGCGCGTCGTGGAAAGGTTCATGGCGTATTCGAGGGTGTTTCGGCCCATGAAGAGGGAGGACAGGAGAGCGGTGCTCAAACGTCTTGTCCTGGAGAGGTTCGACAAAGGGGCCGAGGTAATGAAGAAGGGCGAGAAGGGCAACACCATGTATCTCATAAAGGCCGGCAGGGTCGAGGTATGGGTGCCGGATGAGGACGGGGGCGGGAAGCGGGTGATCGCCGAACTCAAGGAGGGGGACTTCTTCGGCGAGGTGGCGCTTGCCACGAGCAGGCCGCGCACGGCGAACGTGACCGCCGTTACGGAAATCGAGGCGGTACTGTTTTCAAGGACCGTTATGAAAGAGATAATCGCAGGCCACCCCAGGGTTAAAGAGATACTCAAGGGGATCATAAAGGAACGGACGGCAGGCGCGGTGAGGTGCGGGGAGCATGCCTCCGCCGCCCCCATGCTGTAGGGAAAGAACGCGCCCATGTCGTTCATTTCCGTAGAGGGTCTTTACAAGGCTTACGGTAACGGGAAAAAAAGCGTGGAGGTCTTGAACGGCATAGACCTCACGGTGGAGAAGGGAGAGACCGTTGCCATACTCGGCGCCTCGGGCGTGGGGAAGTCCACGCTGCTGAACGTCATAGGCGCACTCGACAGACCCACAAAGGGGAAGGTGCTCTACCGGGACGAGCCCATATTCAGCTTCGACGAGAAGAGGCTCGCCGCGTTCAGGAACAGGAACATAGGCTTTGTTTTTCAGTTCCACCACCTGTTGCCGGAGTTCACAGCGCTCGAGAACGTAATGCTGCCCGCGCTGATAGGAGGGGATGACAGGGCACGGGTAAGCGAGAGGGCCGAGGCGCTCTTAAAGGAGGTCGGCCTCGGCGAGAGGCTCGACCACAAACCCGGCGAGCTCTCCGGCGGGGAGCAGCAGAGGGCCGCCATAGTGCGCGCCGTGGTGCAGATGCCCGAGGTGATACTCGCCGACGAGCCCACGGGCAACCTGGATACAAGGACGGGAGAAGATGTGTTCGAACTCCTCTTGAAGCTTAACAGGGAGAGGGATATAACTCTCATGGTAGTCACGCACAACGAGGCGCTGGCCGCCAGGCTCTTGAGGAGGCTGCATATGGTGGACGGGAAGATCCGGGAACTTTAGAAGCCCGGGACGGGTCCGTACAACTTAGAGAGGGGACGCGACTGTAGATGAAACTTACTCGATTACTTTTTATTACCGTCTTTTTATTTTCGGTCTTTACCCACCATGCCTGGGCCGGGCAGGCGGATACCAGGGTGGCGGTACTTCCCTTCGACATGCACAGCGACGTCGACATATCGGAGTTGAGAAGGGGTGTGATGGAGGTCATGGCCGGTACGCTCCACGATGCGGGTGCCGAGGTGGTGGGCATGGAGCTCATAAAGGGGCTCGTGCTCAAAGGCGGGGTGGAGAGCTTCGACGAGGGGACGGCCATTGAGATATCGAAGAAGGCCGGGGCCGACTTCGCCATCCTCGGCTCCGTCTCCAGCCTCGGCGCGGCGCTCGGCGCGGACTGGCGCATATTCGATATCAAGGAGGGGAAGCTCCTGAGGTTTTACCACAAGGACGCCTATAGCGAGGATGAGCTCCTGGACGGCATCGAGCGGACCGCCCGCTCCATGTACGATAGGATGGTCGCCCAGTCCGAGGCCGTGCCTGCGGCCGGGAAGGACACCATAGAGAGAATAGAAGTGGTCGGCAACAGGAGGGTCGATGACGAGGCGGTCGTAAAGGAGGTCGTGAGCAAGGTCGGCCGTCCCTTCTCCCCGGACGATGTCAAGGATGATATACGCCGCATCTTCGGCATGGGCTACTTCGAGGGCGTGGTCGTCGACCTCTCAGACGGCGCCTCGGGCAAGGTGCTCACCTTTATCGTGGAGGAAAAGCCGCTCGTAAAGAGCGTAACCCTGAGCGGCAACAAGGAGTTCCTGGACGATAAGATTAACGAGGTGCTGACGGTTAAGACCGGCACCGTGCTCGACAGGGTCATAGTCAAGGAGGACGCCGAGAGGATAAAGCTCCTCTACGAGGCCGGGGGGTACTACCTGGCCTCGGTGAAGCCCGAGGTCATCTACGAGGGGGACAGGGTCGAGGCCGGCGTGGTCTTCAATATAGACGAAGGGGCGCTGGTCAAGGTAAAGAGGATAACGATAACGGGGAACGAGGTCTTCTCGGACAGGAAGCTAAAGCGCCTCATGGAGACCAAAAAGGCCGGACTCTTTTCTTTTATAACCGGCTCGGGGACCTTCAACGAGTACATCTTCCAGAGCGACCTGTCAAAGGTAATGAAGTACTACTTCGACAAGGGCTATATACTGGCGGACCTGGTCGACGAGAGGGTGCTCTTGAGCGAGGACAAGAAGTGGTTCTATATAACCATCACCTTGAAGGAAGGAGCGCGGTTCAGGGTGGGGGATATAGAATTAACGGGCGAGATACTGACCACCAGGGAGGAGCTCAGAGAGGCGCTCAAGATAGAGAGCGGTGATGTGTTCAACAGGTCCAGGTTCAACGAGGGTGTCGACGCCATGAGCTTCATATACGGCGACAAGGGGTACGCCTACGCGGACTTCGACATAAAGACCGGGGTGAATGAGGAGGATAATACAGTTGGTCTGACCATCAATATAACCAGGAACGAGCTGGTTTACATAGAGAGGATAGACATAGCCGGTAACGTCAGGACCAGGGACAAGGTCATAAGGCGCGAGGTGGAGGTGGAGGAAGGCGAGCTCTACTCCTCCACGGGCCTTAAGAGGAGCAGGAGCAACCTGAGGAGGCTCGGCTACTTCGAGGAATCGGAGATAACCGAGAGCGAGGGAAGTGATGCGGGCAAGATGAACGTCGACGTGAAGGTGGAGGAGCGGCCTACCGGTTCGGTGAGCTTCGGCATGGGCTACAGCTCCTCGGACAAGGTGGTGCTCACGGCCGCCATCTCCCAGGGCAACCTCTTCGGGACCGGGCTGAAGTTGAACCTCTCCGGCACGGTGAGCGCCAAGAGCTCCAACTACGTGTTCAGCTTTACCGAGCCGTGGCTGTTCGATAAGCCGCTTTCCGCCGGTTTCAATATTTTCGATACGATGAGGGAGTACCCGGACTTCGACACCGACAAGCAGGGGTTCGGGTTGAACTTCGGCTTCCCCGTTTATAAAAGGACCACCCGCGGGTTCATCGGCTACAGGTATGAAAGGGTGGAGATAAGCGACGTGTCGGAGACGGCCAGCCCCACCATAAAGGAGGAGGAGGGCACCAGCAAGGTGAGCAGCGTCAGGTTCGGGATAGTGTACGACACGCGCGACGATTACTTCTTCCCCAACGAGGGCTCGTTGGTGAACTTTTCCACGGAGGTCGCCGGGGGTGCGGTCGGCGGCAACATCAACTTCGCAAAGTACAACATCTCCGCGTTGAGATACTTCCCGATGCCGTGGGATACTACCTTAGCCTTAAGGGGGGCCTACGGTTACGTGCACAGCTTCGCAGGCAAGGAGGTCCCGATTTACGAGAGGTTCTTCCTGGGGGGCATAAACTCCCTAAGGGGCTTTGAGACCCGCTCCATAGGCCCGAAGGACCCGGTTACGGGCGAGAACATAGGCGGAGACACGATGGTGGTGATGAACACCGAGCTCATCTTCCCCCTCTTCCCGGACTACAAGATGAAGGGGGTCGTCTTCTTCGACATGGGCAACGCCTATGACGGCTCGGTGGAGTTTGGGGACTTGAGGGAGAGCATCGGGGTGGGCGTGAGATGGTTCTCGCCCATAGGGCCCATAAGGATAGAGTGGGGATATAACCTCGACCCGGAGGACGACGAAAAACAGAGTATCTGGGAGTTTACCGTCGGCGGAATGTTCTAACCGGAGACGGAATAAATACAAAAGGAGAGTAATATGAAGAAGATGATTTCAATGGCGGTCATGGCGTTGCTGGTATGCTCGGCACAGGCCTTCGCCGCGGACCTGAAAATAGGCTATGCGGACCTCCAGAGGGCGCTTAACGAGTGCACGGCCGGGATAAAGGCAAGGGAAGACCTTCAGACGGAGGCCAAGCAGAAGGAAGAGGAGTTGAACGGGAAGCAGGAGGAGCTGAAGAAACTCAAGGACGAGATGGATGAGAAGGGCGCGGTATGGAACGAGGATACGCGCAAGGCCAAAGAGCAGGAGTTCAGGGAGAAGAGCAGGGAGTTCCAGAAGCGGTTCGCCCAGTACGGCGAGGAGTTCAACAGGAAACGGGAGGAGACGGAAAAGAGGATAATCGAGGAGCTGAGGGACGTGGTCGAGGAGGTGGCCAAGGATAAGGGGTATACCTTTATCTTCGAAGCCACCGTAGGCGGCATCCTCTATGCCCCCCCCAGTGCGGACGTGACGGACGCGGTAATAAAGGCGTACGACGGGAAGGTAAAGTAAGAGCGGACCATGACCGTTAAGAAGACCCTTGAAGAGTTGGCCGTCCTTGTCGGAGGCCGCGTGGCCGGAGACGGCTCGGTAGTAATCACCGGGGCGGCCGGGCTTGAGGGGGCGGGCCCCGGAGACATAAGCTTCTGCGCGAGTTCCAAGTACGCCCGGCTTTTGGAGGCCACGGACGCCGGGGCCGTGATAGTCCGCGACGGCGGGGCGGGGGATGAAGGAAAAGGAATAAATCTGCTTCTGGTCGAAAATCCCATGCTGGCCTGGACGGCAATACTTAAAGAGTTGAGTCCTCAGCCTCCGCCGCCGCCGGGCGTCCACCCCGGGGCGGAGGTCCATCCGGACGCCGTTTTCGGCAGGGACGTGTCCATAGGCGCTAACGCCTTCGTGGACTGCGGCGTGAGGCTCGGCGACGGGGTCGTAATAATGCCCGGCGTTTACATAGGCAGGGACGTCCGGATAGGCGACGGGACCGTCATATACCCTAACGTGTCGATACGGGAGGGGACGAAGATAGGAAAGAGGGTCGTTATACACTGTAACTCGGTTATAGGCGGTGACGGCTTCGGCTATGTGAAGGTCGGCTCGAGACACCATAAGATCCCCCAGGTCGGTATCGTCAGGATCGGGGACGACGTGGAGATAGGGGCCTGCGTTACCGTGGACAGGGCCACCACCGGCGAGACGGTCATAGGCAGGGGTACCAAGATAGACAACCTCGTACAGTTCGGCCACAACGTCAGGATCGGGGAGGACGCCATCATAGTAGCCCAGGTGGGCATAGCGGGCAGTACCACGGTAGGCAACCGCGTCACGCTCGCCGGCCAGGCCGGCGTTATCGACCATATCGAGATAGGGGACGACACCACCGTAGGTGCGCAGTCGCTGGTTAAAAACATCCTGCCGCCCAAAGGGGTGTTCACGGGCTACCCGGCCCTCCCGCACGGGGAGTGGCTGCGGGCACAGAGCATATTTTCAAAGCTTCCCGAGATGAAGAAAAAACTCAGGGAGCTTGAAAAAAAGGTCGAGGCCCTGGAGGGTAAAGGCAAGTAGGAGCGCGCACCCCCGCGAAACGAAAAGGAGGTCACGGTGACGGATAAAACGATAGACATAAACGAGATACTCGGCATCCTGCCCCACCGCTATCCCTTTCTTCTCATAGACAAGGTGGTGGAGTTCGAGGAGAACAAAAGGGCGAAGGGGATAAAGAACGTCACCATAAACGAGCCCTTTTTCCTCGGCCATTTCCCAGACCACCCGATAATGCCGGGGGTCCTCATAATAGAGGCCATGGCGCAGGTGGGCGGCATCCTCGCGTTCAAGTCGGCCGGAGCGCAGAACAAGCTCGTTTACTTCATGGGGGTGGACAAGGCGAGGTTCCGGCGTCCGGTCATGCCCGGCGACACCCTTGAAATGACACTCGAGGTAAAGAAGGTCAGGGGGACGATATGGTCCTTCAAGGGCGAGGCGTATGTGGGGGATAAACTCGTCGCCGGGGCGGAACTCATGGCGACCATAGTGGAGAGGGAAGCGGGGGAATGACGAAACCGGCAGCTGAAACGAAGGAAGTCCGGGTACACCCTACGGCCCTGGTACACCCGAGCGTGGAGTTCGATACGGGCGTCGCGGTGGGGCCGTATTCGGTTATAGGCGAAGGGGTCCGGATAGGCAGGGACACATGGGTAGGCCCTCACGTGGTTATAGAGGAGAGGACCTCCATAGGAAAGAACTGTAAGGTTTTCCAGTTCACGTCCATAGGCGCCCCCCCCCAGGACATCGGCTACAAGGGCGAGGAGACCGAGACCGTCATAGGCGACAACAATATAATAAGGGAGTTCGTGACCATACACAGGGGTACCGCCAGGGGCAAAGGGAAGACCGTCTGCGGCGATGACAACCTCTTTATGAACTACGTGCACATAGCCCATGACTGTGAGGTAGGCAATGACGTGATAGTGGCCAATGCCGCCACGTTCGCCGGCCACGTGACGGTGGAGGACCACGCCATAGTGGGGGGGCTCGTGCCCATACACCAGTATGTGCGTATAGGGGCGTACTCTATGGTCGGGGGGGCCTCGGCCGTAAGTAAAGACGTCCCCCCATACGTTATGGCGGTCGGCAACAGGGCCCATATCTTCGGGCTCAACGCGGTCGGGTTGAGGAGACAGGGCTTTTCAAGGGCCGACATCAAGGAGATAAAGAAGTGGTACAATATCCTCTTCCGCTCCCATCTGAAAATGAAGGAGGCCGTCGAGAAACTCAAGTCCGAGGCCGGCGATTCGGTCCACGCGAAGAGGTTTATCGAGTTCATTGAGAAGTCCACGCGGGGGGTGATGAGGGAGAGGATAAAGGTTCGGCCCGAGGGAGAGGAAGGCTAATGGCCGGAAGGAAAACCAGAACAAAAATAAGGGCGGGTGTGGTGGGGACCGGCTATCTGGGCCGCTTCCACGCCGAGAAGTACGCCGAGCTCGAGGGCGTGGAGCTGGTGGGCGTGGCCGACCTGGACCTGGAAAAAGCCCGGGAGGTGGCGGCGAAGGTCTCGACCGAACCGTTTCCCTCCCATAAGGACCTCCTGGACCGGGTGGACGCGGTAAGTGTCGTTACCCCCACGGAGACCCACCATGAAATAGGTATGGACTTTCTCTCGAAAGGGGTGGACGTCCTTATAGAAAAGCCCATAGCCGTTACCGCGGAAGAGGCCGGGGCCCTTATAGAAGAGGCGGAAAAGCGCGGGGCGGTACTCCAGGTCGGACACCTCGAGAGGTTCAACTCCGCGGTGGTGGCGCTCGAGGGCAAGCTCACCGCCCCCATGTTCATAGAGGCCCACAGGCTCTCCACCTTTACCACGAGGGCGCTGGACGTGGACGTGGTGCTCGACCTCATGATACACGACATCGATATCATACTGAACCTCGTGGACGCGGACGTCGAGGCCGTCGAGGCCGTGGGCATACCGGTTATCTCCGACAAGGTCGACATAGCCAACGCGAGACTGAAGTTCACGAACGGCTGCGTGGCAAACGTCACGGCGAGCCGGGTCTCCAACGAGAGGCTCCGGAGGACCAGGCTCTTTCAGCCGGACGCCTACATTGCCATCGACTACGCGGCCCAGCACATCTCCATCTCAAGGCGCATGAAGGGAGAGGAGGGAGGGCCGCCAGCGATAGTCCGCGAGGAGCTCGACATAGAGAGGAAGGACTCGCTAATGGAGGAGATAAAGTCCTTCATAGAGTGTTCCGCCGGGAAGAAGGCGCCGCTTGTCTCCGGCAGGGACGGACGGAGGGCGCTCGAAGTGGCACACCGGATACAGGAGTCGGTGGACAGCTCGATGGCCGTTTTTCGGGGCTATATGAAAAAGGCCTCCGATGTTGCCGGGCAATAAGGGGTTTTTCCACCCCCCACCCCCCCCGCCACCCCACCACGGGAAGATATGACCGGCAGCATACTGATGATAAGCGGAGAGGCCTCCGGGGACCTCCACGGCGCCAACCTCATAAAGGCCCTCAAGGCCGCAATGCCCTCGCTCGTGGTCAAGGGCATGGGCGGGAAGAAGATGAGGGCCGCGGGGCTCGAGGGGCTGGACTCCACACCCCTTGCCGTCGTGGGGATAGTCGAGGCCGTTAAAAAACTTCCCCCCATAAAAAAGGCGTTCGGATATCTCAAAAGGCTTCTGAAGAGCGAACGTTTCGACTGCGTGGTCCTCATAGACTACCCGGACTTCAACCTGCGTTTCGCCGCACTCGCGAAAAAAAGCGGGGTCCCGGTCGTATACTACATAAGCCCGCAGGTCTGGGCATGGCGCAAAGGAAGGATAGGAAAGATAGCGCGTCTCGTGGATAAGATGCTCGTGGTGCTCCCGTTCGAGGCGGAGCTTTATAAAGATACCGGGCTCGACGTCGAGTACGTGGGACATCCGCTCGTGGATACCGTCTCCTGCGACATGACGAAGGCCGAGGCGAGGGGCTATCTGGGTCTCGCCGAGGACAGTACCGTTATAGCGCTGCTTCCCGGCAGCAGGGTCGAGGAGGTGGAGCTCCTCCTCCCTCCCATGGCGGAGGCGATGGGTGTTGTCGGAGCGGAGCCGGGATTTAAGTTCGAGGTCGTACTCCCCGTAGCCGACTCCATAGACGACGCTCAGCTTGAACGGCTGCTTAGTGCAAGCCCTCTACCGGTAAAGCTCCTTCACGGCAGGACGTACGAGACCCTTAGGGCGTCCGACGCGGCCGTTGTCGCATCCGGCACCGCCACGCTCGAGGCCGCCCTCATTAAGACCCCCATGGTTATAGTCTACAAGGTTTCGCCTGTCTCGGCCCTTATAATCAGGACCCTTATAGATATCGACCTCCTGGGACTGCCGAACATAATCTCCGGCGGAAAGATCGTGCCGGAGCTGATTCAAGAGGAGGTGACTCCCCCGAACATAGCCAGGGAACTCCTCGGCATACTCAAAGACCCCGAGAGGCGCAGGACCATGGAGGAGTCTCTTGAAGCCATGAGGGATAAGGTGGACGGGCACGACGCGGCCGGCCGGGCGGCAATGGCCGTAAGGAAGGTGATGGAGGGCGCCCCATGAAGATGTTCATGAGGCTCCTGGAGTTCGTCCGTCCATACTGGTTGACCCTTGTCCTGGCGGTCGTGTGCATGGTGGTCTTCGCGATCACCAACGGGGCCATGGCCTACCTCATAGGACCGGCCATGAAGTTCCTCTTCTCCCCCGACGTCCCGGCCTCCCGGCCTTTAATCCCCTTCGACCTCTTTGTCATACCGAGGGAGAAGATGGTCATGGCCATCCCGCTTGTCATAATAGCCGTAGCTATTTTAAGGGGGTTGAGCGCTTTCGGCAACACCTACTATATGTCTTATGTCGGGCAGAGGGTGGTAACCGATTTGAGAAAAAAGTTCTACGAGCACACCCTGACCCTGCCGGTGGACTACTTCAGCTCCCACCCGTCAGGGACCCTCGTGTCCCGCCTTACGGCCGACGTGAACATGCTCCAGAGGACGACCGTAAACGCCGTAGCGGTCATCTTCAAGCAGGTACTGACGGTAGTCGCCCTTCTCTCCGTAGTAGTATATATGGACTGGGAACTGACCCTTGTAGCCCTTGTAGCCTTCCCCCTTGCCCTCTATCCCATGAGGACGCTCGGCAAGAGGATGAGGAGGGAGTCCAAAAAGGGACAGATTACGATGGGCGCCCTGACGTCGCTCCTCTACGAGACCATAACCGGCGTAAGGGTGGTCAAGGCGTTCGGCACCGAAGAGTATGAGGTGGACAGGTTCTCCCGTGAAAACGAGCGCTTTACGAAGTACAGTCTAAGGACCATACGGGTGCGTGGCATGTCGAACCCGCTTATGGAGATGATCGGCGCCGTGGGGTTCGCGCTCACTATATGGTACGCGGCGCACAGGATAACCAGCGGCACCCTGGCGCCGGAGTCCTTCATTTCTTTCTTTGCCGCCGTTCTTATGCTCTTCAGGCCTTTGAAGGCGCTTAACGGAGTGCACCTTTCCATACAGCAGGGGCTTGCCGCGGCCTCGCGCGTCTTCGAGGTAATGGACACGCCCGGCGAGTTTGAGGCGCGGAAGGGAACCGAGAAGATTACGGGGTTAAGCGAGGGGGTGGAATTCAGGGGGGTCTCTTTCAGCTACGGAGAGGAGCCGGTCCTTAAGGGCGTGAGCCTCAGGGTCGAGAAGGGCGAGAAGGTTGCGCTGGTGGGGGCCAGCGGGGAGGGAAAGACGACCTTCGTAAACCTCATACCGAGGTTTTACGACGTAACCGGGGGGGGCATCTTTATAGACGGTACGGACATAAGGGACATAGACCTTACCTCCTTGAGGTCGCAGGTAGCCATGGTCTCCCAGCAGGTAGTACTCTTTAACGATACCGTGAGGGCGAATATCGCCTACGGAGACCCGGAGAGGCGCATGGAGGATATCCGGGCCGCGGCGCTGGCGGCCAACGCCCACGACTTCATCTCGAAGCTCCCCGACGGCTACGACACCGTCATAGGCGAGGGTGGGATCACCCTCTCCGGCGGACAGAGACAGAGGGTCTCGATAGCGAGGGCCATACTCACCGACGTCCCCATACTCATAATGGACGAGGCCACCAGCGCGCTCGACACCGAGAGCGAGGTCGAGGTGCAGAAGGGGCTGGAGAACCTCATGGAGGGGCGCACGAGCTTCGTCATAGCCCACAGGCTCTCCACCGTTAAGAACGCGGACAGGATAATCGTATTCTCCGGCGGCTCTATCGTTGAGACGGGCCGGCACGAGGAGCTCCTCGCGCTCGGCGGCGAGTACGCACGAGTCTACAACCTGCAGTTCGGCGGGCAGGAGAAGATAGCATGACCGCTCCGAGGAAAAGGTGTAATAGATGAAGCTCAAGAAGATTTTGAAAAGCCGAATAGTCATAGAGGCCCTGACCTTCCTCGGCTCGCTCCTTATAAGGTTTATCGCCGCGACCATGCGGTTTACCCATGTGAACTTCGACCACCTGCAAAAAAGACTCGATGAGGGCGGGAAGATAATAGTGGCCTTCTGGCACGGCAGGCTCCTTATGATGACGTATGCGAGCCCAGGTCACATAGCGACCCTCCTCGTCAGCAGGCACGGGGACGGGGAGCTTTTAGCGAGGGTCCTCGAGAGGTTCGGGATGAAGTGCGTAAGGGGCTCGTCCACCCGGGGGGGGGCCGAAGGCATGATGGGACTGGTAAGGGCCGCCGCCGAAGGAGAGCACTTAGTCATAACTCCGGACGGCCCGAGGGGCCCCGTGTTCGAGGCCAAGATGGGCGCCGTAAAGCTAGCGTCCATGACCGGGCTGCCCATAATGCCCTGGACCTTCGGTGCTTCAAAAAAAAAACCTTTAAGAGCTGGGACGGGTTTATCCTGCCCGCTCCTTTCTCGAGAGGGGTCTTTATCTGCGGCGACCCCATTCATGTAAGCCGGGACGCCGGGGAGGAGGAGTTCGAGAGTAAGCGGCTCGAGCTCGAAAAGAGCCTTAACGACATAACGGCCCGCGCGGACGGCTACTTCTCCTGAGAAAGCTCCAACGGCCTGAGAAAGCTCCAACGGAATGATCCATACCTTCTATGATATAGTCCTCCACCTGGCTTTTATCCTCCTCATCCCCTACTTTATCTTCAGAAGCATCTCTCTGGGAAAGTACCGTAGCGGCACGGCCGAGCGGTTCGGCTTCATCGCCCCGGAGAGGCTCGAAGCGCTTGCGGGGGGAGGGGGGAGGGTAGTATGGTTCCATGCGGTCTCCGTGGGGGAGACAAAGGCCGTGCTGCCGCTTGTGAGGCTCCTGAAGGAGCGGCACCCCGAGTTAAAGGTCGTCTTCTCGACCGTAACTCCGACGGGTAACAGCGTGGCCGAAAAAGAGGGAGAGGGGCTTATCGATTCCCTCTTATACTTCCCCGTGGACTTCTCCTGGGTGGTAAGGAGCGTTGTAAGGCGTATAAACCCCGCCGCGTTCGTCGTCGTGGAAAAAGAGGTCTGGCCCAACTTCGTGCGCGCGCTGAAGGAGAGGGCCGTTCCCATAGTGGTCGTGAACGGGACCGTATCGGAGAGGTCCTTCAGGGGATACCGTCGTTTCCACTTCCTCTTCAAGGATGCGTTTGCGAGTATCTCACGTTTCTGCGCCCGGACCGACGAGGACGGCCGGAGGGCGCTGGAACTCGGGGTGCCGCCGGAGAGGATGGTCGTGGCCGGGAACATAAAGTTCGATATGGAAGCGAAGGGGCTTGGTCCGGCGGACGCCGCAGAGTTGAAGAGCTCGCTCGGCCTCCGGCCGGACGACAGGGTGGTCGTTGCCGGAAGCACCCATGCCGGCGAGGAGGAGATAGTACTAAGGGCCTTCAAAGAGTTGAGGGAGGAGTTCCAGGGACTTAAACTCGTCCTGGCGCCCAGGCACCCCGAGAGGTTCGACGAGGTGGAGTCTATCGTCAGGGGGACCGGGCTTGCGTTCTCCAGGAGGAGTGCCGGGGGCGGAGAGAGGGCCGGGTCGGGCCGGCCGGACGTAATCATCCTCGACACGATGGGGGAGCTCGGCCGGGTCTACGGCATCTCGACCGTCGCCTTCGTCGGCGGGACGCTCGTCGAGATAGGGGGGCATAACCTGCTCGAGCCCGCGCTCTTCGGAAAGCCTGTCGTCTACGGCCCCCACGTAAACGTCTACCTGCAGATGGCGGAGATGCTCGAGCGGGCGGGGGGGGTGGGGGCCTCGAAGAGGGTGAGTGACGGGGAAGGGCTCAAAGAGGCGCTAAGAGAGATATTGAAGGACGGGGCATTGAGGGAGAAGATGGGAAAGGCCGCGGCCGAGGCGGTGGAGGCCAATAGAGGCGCTACCGAAAAGGTTTTCCACATTATAGAAGGGTTCCTAGAGGTATAAGCTCATATGGAAGACGGCGTAAGAGAGAGGGAGAAAGCGTCCGTTCTTGAAAGGTGGATGAACGAGAAGGATATCGGCACGGCGCCCCATGTAGCCCTTTATCTCCTTTCTCTCGTCTACGGCGCGGCCGTGAAACTCAGGCTCTTTCTCTACGGCACCGGGTTGCTCAAAAGCGAAAAACTCCCCTGCAAGGTCGTATCCGTCGGTAACATTACCGTCGGCGGCAGCGGCAAGACGCCGGTTACCATATATATAGCCTCCCGGTTGCGCGAGAAAGGCATGAAGGTGGCGATACTCAGCAGGGGTTACGGGAGGAGCTCCAAAGGCGTGAAGGTCGTATCCGATGGAGAGCGGGTTTTGCTCGGCCCGGAAGAGGCGGGTGACGAGCCGTGCCTCATGGCGGAAAGGCTCGAGGGGGTGCCTGTAATAGTGGGAGAGGAGAGGGTCCGGAGCGGACGGCTTGCGATTGAAAGGTTCTCGCCCGACGTGCTGCTGCTCGACGACGGCTTCCAGCACATAAAGATCGAAAGGGACGTAAACCTTCTCCTTCTTGATTCGAAAAGAGGCTTTGGCAACGGCTTCTTGGTCCCAAGGGGTGTACTGAGAGAACCTGTCAATGCCGTGGCCAGAGCGGATATTGTAATGGTAAAGGGTGACGGGCCGGACAACCCCCCGGCAGCCGAACTGAAAAAGCCCGTAATAAAGTTCTCCTACAACCCCACCGGGCTCGTCGAGGTCAAGAGCGATACCCGAACGGGCGTAGAGCGCCTTAACGGAAAAAGAGTCCTTGCCGTGGCCGGCATAGCCGAGCCCGGCTCGTTCCTCGAAACGCTTCGCGAAGCGGGCGCCGAGGTCGTCGGATACCTTGCCTATCCGGACCACCACCGCTATACACCGGCGGAGATGAAGGAGATAGAGGACGCGTCTCAAGGGGCGGATATAGTCGTTACGACCGGGAAGGACGCGGTGAAGCTAAAACCTCTTTGCGGCGCGGGTATATCCGTATGG
>JAZGJJ010000153.1 GCA_036482575.1 Thermodesulfobacteriota bacterium | reverse complement strand
AATAGGGCAGGAAGGCGAACAGAAGGAGAAGCGTCAGGGGCAGCACTATCGAAAGGAAAGGCACCGCCGCGCCCTTGAAGTAGTAGAACGGGAGGAGGAGAGTCAGCACGTACCACTCGGGCTCGGGTATGTACTCCCCTTCGAGCGGAAAGGGTATCATCTCCGGGTCATTGGAGGGGATGGTCACGGAGGTGGCAAGCACCACGACTGCGATAAGGAACGGCAGCGTCACGGCCATGTGCCTCAGCATGTAGCGGAAGATCCCCCTCTTCCTGAGCTTCACCAGGAAGTGGTAGTCTATGAGGACGAGCCCAATGACCGGCAGTATGAGTATGTGTATCGCAAGGTAACGGGGAAGGGTGAAAGACTCGAGGAAAAAACCCTTCAATGCCGGGCCGACGACCGGGAGCGCGGCAAAGTAGTTCGGGACCATCTCCATCAGCCAGTAGCCCTTCCACTCCCAGGGGAGTATGAGGCCGGTGGTCAGCAGGAGGAAGAGCACCGGCACGAGCAGTACGCCGGTCAGCCACTCCAGGCGCTTCTGCGGCCTGAGGAACTCCAGCCTGACGGTGGTGCGTATGGTATGGACTATTATGGCGAGGAATACGCTGAAGGCTACCCAGCGGTGGAGGTTACGGGCGAGGCTCCCGCCGGTGACGACGTTGGTGAGGTACTGTACGCTCTTGTAGGCGGTCTTAAGGTCAGGCTCGTAGAAAAACACCAACACGAGCCCGGTAAGGAACTGTACCGCCAGGACGAGCAGGCCGAAACCGCCGAAGTAGTGACGCCAGTTCTGCCTCTCCGGTTTTATGAAATCCAGCAACTTCCCCCTCTGCCCCCTCTGCCTAAAAAAAACCCCATCCGTCCATGTCGACTTTACGGATGGGGTTTTTCATATCTCTACCGGGAACGACTCAGAGGTTCTTGCTCTCCTCTATCATCTGCTTGACCTTTTCCTGCTCGGGGTCTATGGTAAGCGACTTCTTCCACGTGTCTATCGCCTTGTCCGTATCTCCCGAACTCCTGTAGGCGAGCCCCAAGAGGTTATACGCCTCAATGTCCTTGCTATCAATGCTGACAACCCTCTCGAACGCCTGGACCGCCTCCCCCGGCAGGTTTATCTTAAGACACACTATACCCATATTGAAAAGGGTGCCGGTGTCCTCGGGGTCGTACTTGAGGGCCTCTCTATACTCCTCTATGGCCTCCTGGAACTTACCCTCGTCGTCGTAGATGTTGCCCTTGATATTATGTTCGTCGGCCTTCCTGTAGTCGTCCTCTGTCGGTCCGGCATTCGCCTCTCCGGCGAAAGACACGCCCGCAACGAACGTGAAGACCATTAATGCCGCCAATGTGCCTTTGAATAATCTCATTTACTTAGACCTCCGTCTTGAGTTAATGCTACCCGAAGTGCCTGCCTGTGAAAAGAAAACGACCCGCAATCCTCATTACGGGCCCATATACTCTTCATATTTTACCACCCGTCCCTCGCCTCAGTCAAGTCATTTCTGACCGGCAACCGACCACCCGGAAAGTGCATCGGGAATGGAAAGCCGGGGCCGGGGGGAGGGGGGAGGGGGGGGTTACCTTTTACGCGCGCTCCTGAGCCAGAGCAACTCTCCGCCGAAAACCAGGAGGGCAATGGCCAGGGGCCAGACTACGACGCCGCTCCCGGTCTTGGGCTCCATCAGGAGCCAGTACCATGCGGTCATGACGTGCTTGGAGCCCTCGTCGAAGTTGCTCCCGTCCCATGCGGCAAAGGAGATGGGGATGAACTTACCCTCCTCGAACTGCAGGTCCTGCTCGACGCCGGTCTTAAGCTTCCGCTTCATGACCACGCGCCACGTGCCGTTGTCGTAGACACCCTGGGCCTTCAAGCCGGAAGGTTCGGCGTCCCTCGGCGCAAAATCCTTAAAACCCTTCCCTTCGAGCAGATGGAGTGCCTGGGGGTCCGTCGTAGACTCGCCTATCCAGTGCCAGATATTTACGGGCTTGGAGGCGCTCCCCATGCCGAAGTAAGGCTTTTCGGTCTCGCCCGCGGGGGCGAGGGTAACGGGCAGCTGCACCGCGAAGGCGTCCTTCAGCGGGTCTCCGTCCGCTATCTCCTTCGCCTTCTCGTCACCCGGAAGGCTCTTTGTCCTGTCGTCCCACTCGATCAGCAACGCTATGTCGTTGTCGTTATATACCGCTTTTACAGAGACGGAGTTTATGGAAGGCGTGAAGAGCCGCTCCTCGGCGATTATCTGGGGGACCATGTAGAAGCTGGTAAACGCGGCCCCGGCCCACGCCTCGTTGTCCGACGTCTCGGGGACGTCCCCTTCCACGCGCACGGCCTTTATAACGGTATTGTTGCCTGGCTTCTTGTAGGGCTCATCAAGGGAGGCCACGTAGTTGGCCACGTGCCACCTCTCCTCGTCGCTGAGCTTCTTCTTGCTCTCCGGGTCGGCGAAGCTCGGCATCTGGGTGCCGGGGATGCCTATCGAGGCGCGGGCGTAGATGTTCCTGGGGTCGTTATTGACCCTGAAGGACCAGGCCTTGGTGAAGTTCCTGGGCCAGGTGCGGTAGCCCGCGTCGTCCTTGAGTTTTTTTGTGCCGTCTCCCTTCCCGAGCTGGCCGTGGCACTCGGTGCAGTTGTCCTTGAAAATCTCCTTGCCCTTGGCGATACTATCCTCGGAGGACGCCACCTGGGAGGAGAAGTCCAGCTGCCCCAGCTCCGGCGGCTCCAGCTCCGCAAGGCCCTTTATGTACGCGATCACGTCCCATATCTCCTCGTCGCTGAGCATATCGTCCCAGCCGGGCATCGACGAGTCGTTCATGCCACGCCAGTTGCGAATCGAGTTATGGACGGTACCGCCCTTATCGTCGCCCTTGCCCTTGACCATGCCGAAGAGGTCGTCGTCGCTCGGCATGACCTCGTCAAAGGGAGTGGTCTTGAACTTGAACATAACCGAGGTGAAGTCCCTGGGCGGCGGCACGAGGTACTCGGCCGCCGGGCCCTCGCCCGCGCCGTCCTCCCCGTGGCACCACCAGCACCTCTTATCGTATACCTTCCGGCCGTTGTCCGCATTCCCCGCGGCACCGGCGTATACGGGCACGAGCATCAACAGGAATATAGTTATAAAGATCTTTTTCATAAAATGACGTCCTCTTTTATTGAGTTGACGATAATCCTCTTACCCTATTCCCAGCCCTATTCCCAGGATCTGGGTATGTTCTCCGTATAGTCGTAGATAAAGAGGATGACTTTCCACACCTCATCCTCGGTAAGGAAGTCCTCCCATACGGGCATGGCCGACTTCCAGGGGGTGGCCTCCTTTGGGAGCCCCGGGCCGCCGGTCGTTATCCTCCAGAATACGAAGGACTCCTGGAGCTGGGCTATGGTGTCCTTGCCCTGGAACGGGAGCGGCCTCGGGTCGAAGCCCTGGCCGTAGTGCCCCCTTCCGTAGAGCTTGTCGCCGTGGCAGTAGAAGCAGTTCTGGAAGTATACCTCGCCGCCCTCCTTCACAAACTCCCTGAACTTCTCGGGGTCTTCCTTCTCGAGCTTGCGGTAGGGGTTTTCAAGCGTCATCATGTCATAGCTCTTGCCGTACACCTTCAACTTGGAGGGCGGGGCCGGGTGGGTGGAACGCAGTTCCACCGGCGACTCTAAGCTGGGCTTTACCTGGTTATAGGTTATTATTGCCGCTATAACCGGCACAATAACGAAGACCACGTTCCTCACAAGCGCCTTGCTCGGGTCCTCTACAAGCGCCTTTATGGGCCCGACCAGCTCCTGCGTGCTCTCCTCGCTGGAGGTCAGCACCATCAGTATCATCACCACGGAGAAGAACATGTACATGATGATGAGGCTCGCCGGTATGGGCTTGCCCAGGAACAGGTATGGCGCCTGGAATATGAAGTAGGCGACAAGGGTGGCTATGACGAACTGTAGCAGCTTGGGTATCTTCATAAAATAAAAGCCTCTCTCTATGGAATACCGCTTATTTGGAGTTGGCCATGTAGTCCACGAGCATCTCCACCTCGCCCGCGGTCATAGTGTCTTTAAAGGTCGGAGGCATCATGCCGGGAGGGAAGCCCTCGGCCACGTCGGCGTTCGGGTCGATTATGCCCCTCCTGATATAGTCGGTATCCTTGGTAGCCCCTATCTTCGTCAGGTCGGGCCCTATGGCTCCCACCTGTCCGGCTATCTTATGGCACGCGCCGCAGCCGTACTTTGCCACGGCCTCTTCCACGGTCGTTGCAGGCGGCGGGGGCGCCGCGGCCTCCTCGCCTCCGGCCTCCTCTGCGGCGGGTATCTCAACGGTTACTTCAACGCCCGCGTTATCCTGGAGGTAGGCGATAACGGCCATGAGCTCGGCCTCTTTCAAACCCACCGCGCCCGTTGATACGTCGGGCATGGGGCTCTTGGGAGGGTCCGTGCCCATAACGCCGAAACCTGCGACCACATAGGCCGACGGCTTGACCATGGACTCGTAGATGTACCCCGCCGCGTCCTTGGCCTCGCCCTTGTATCCCGGGTCTTTAATCCTTTCGTCGGCCACGTCGGCCACCGAGTCAAGCAGGGGAGCCCTGCCGCCCACCGGGTTATGGCAGAGCGTACAGGTCCCCTTGCCGTTAAATATCTTGTCGCCGAGGGCAATGAAGTCGCCCATGCTCATCTGCCCCAGGTCCAGCACCTCTTCCTTTGGCGGAGGGGCCGGCTGGATGGAGGGGATGTAGACCACGGCAAAGCCCGCGTAGAAGACCAGGATCGCCAGGCTGAAAAGTATCATTTTTAAAAAAGTCATCTACGGAGCCCCCTTTATTGTGGCGCCTGTTTCCTGGCACCCAGTTGGCTGAGCCAGAAGATGAAGATGATTATGGCCATGAATACTATGGTAGCCACGCTCACGGTCTTGGCCGCATAGGCTATGCTCGGGGTAAAGGCGTCCGGAGAGCTGTCGCGCATGACGGTGTACACGTGCCAGTGCTGCCTCAAGGCGGACCTTATAAAGCCCATAAGCCCCATGAGCCACGTGAAGGAGACCGCCAGCATAAAGAGCGCGTACTGGCTTCTCGCGGGCATCTTGCCCCACTCAAACGGTCCCACGTCCTTTGCCCCCCTGTACATAAGAACGTCTATTACCATGCAGGACGCTATCACCAGCAGGGTGGAGGCCACCTGGGGCACGCTTGATGCGACCTTGTAGACGGTGTTGGTGAAGTAGCCGTAGTATATGCCGAGCACCGCTATGTTCACCGTGGCGGCGACGAATATCGCCACCTGGGCGGCGTTCCCGTAGGCCGCCCACGAGACGGTCGGTATCTTATTGGCCCGGCGGTACAGGAGGAAGCTCAGGAACGTGGACATAAGCATGATGTTGACCGCCGTATTCTTCGCCGGCATGATGCCGAGCGGCCCGAGGAACGGGTGGTACTGTCCGCCGAGCGCCTCAAGCTCCCAGTTCTCGAGTATCAGGGTGTGCGGCGTAAACCATACGAGGAAGCAGGTGACTATAACGAAGCCTATGTACTTGATGTACTTGGTGTAGCGTACGGCCCCCGGGCTCCTGCCCATGCCGCACCATAGATAGTAGTTCGCCGAAAGGAAGAGAGCGCCGATCAGGACCGCCTGTAATATGAAGAGCCACGCGAAGACGCCGCCCATGGCGGTAATACCCATCTGCTGGCTGTAGGCGTATACCTCGGCTATAAGCCAGTAGCCCGCGAACGGGAGCGGCAGGAGCGCGGCTATGGCTATGAAGTTCGCCGTATAGCCCATCCAGTCGTAGTGCGCCTTGCCCTCCTTGGTATCCGCGCTCAAGAACATGTAGGCCGCGTATGCGCCGACGACCGAGCCGCCGTAGGCTATGTTCGCGACGAACCTGTGGAGGTTTATCGGGTTCCAGAGGTGGTTGTGTATGGCGTGCCAAACGTTGCCGTCGAAGACCCCGGCGACGTCGACCCCGTGCGGGCTCATCATGAAGGTGACCCACGCGTTGGCGAGGAACATGAGCGTCGTTCCCACCGCGTTCAGGACGAGCCCGATGCTCAGGTGGACCCACTTCCAGGTCCCGTACTTCATGGCGTTCCAGCCGTAGTAGTAGAGGTAGAGCGACGCGCTTTCGGCGAAGAAGATGAGCGCGTACGCTATCATGGTGGAGCCGAAAATACTACTCATGTACTTCATGAAGTCCGGATAGAAGACGATAAGCGTCATGGTGAGCAGGCCGCCGAAGACGGCCGTCACAGAGTATGCGGTGATGCTTACCTTTATGAACTCATAGGCCATCTTGTCATAGCGCTCGTCCTTCGTGGCCATGCCGATGGCTTCTATTATAAAGACGAAAATGGGTACGGCGAGCACGAACGCGGCAAACCATAGATGGAGCTGGGCGGCAAACCAGGCGAGCATCCTGCCGTTGATCCAGCTTATCTGGGGGTAGTCCGCTTCGGTGAGCTTGGGCGCGGGCTGGTATACCGGAGTTCCTTCTTCAGCGGCTTCCGCGGCCTCCGCACCTTCAGCGGCCTCCGTCTCCACGGCCGCTTCTTCGCCGCCGGCTTCCGAGGCGAACACGTCCGGCGAACCGCCTATCAGGTCGAACGGGAAAAGCGAGACTGAAATGCCTATGAAGGCAAAAAGGATGAGAAAGACAACTGCCTTCCTCTTTCTGGAAAAACTGGAAAGACTATCCGGAGCGGACAAGCTCATTTTTTACTCCCGGGTAAGTTGCGAAAAAGCATCATACTTCCGTATCTAATGGCCCGCAGCGGGCGCAGCCGCTCCGCCGGTATACGTGAGCGGTATCCCCTGAAGATTGAAGAGCGCATAGTCAAGCAACAGGAATACCCCCGCGCAGACAACAAAGGCAGCGAGAAATGCCACGAAAGTCTTCATTGACGTACCCCCAAAATTATTGGTGCCCCAGGAACCAGTAGAAAAACCACAGTATAACAACCAACGTGGTTGCAAAAATCGCCGGTCCGACCTTGCTTGACTGCTCTGCCATGCTGTCCTCTAAGGGCTTGCTGCTTAAGTTAGGGCCGGCAACCTTATTTACCCGCGTTGCCGACCGATGGATACTAGCGGATACTGTGGCTACTATTGACAAACCGCCCGGAGGTGTATTACCCTCCGTTACTATGAAGAAGTGGAAACCGCAACCCGTGGATTACGTCATAATCGTGGGCGCCGTGGTAAACCTTATCGTTATAACCGCGATCCTGGTGTTTCACTTCACCAGATAACGCGGGGCAAACTCAGCCCAAAAGCCCCTATCCTATATCAGCCGAACCGGAGCTTGTCAAGGAATTTCTTTCGAATTTTTGGGGTTTTTCGAATTTTTTCGGATTTTAAAAACGTCCGACCTTATTTGAAACTATCGTTTTGTATCGCGCGCGGAAAACGGTTCGGATAGATTGAACGCAGGGCAGTACTCAAGGGGGTTTCAAGCCCTCCCTCCCTCCCCCGCCCGCCAAGTAGCAAAACGCGGGCGGGGGTATTCCCGCCCTCCCCCGCCCGCTAGAGGCGGGCGGGGGTATTATAGGTCTGAGCAACCATGACGGAAAAACACAAAAACCCGCTCCCCACGGTGGACATCATAATCGAGCTCGCCCCCGGCGGCATGATGCCGAACGGCATGATGCCGAGCGGCATGATGCCGAGCGCCGTGACGCCGAGCAACGGCATAGTGCTCATCGAACGAAAAAACCCGCCATACGGCTGGGCCATCCCCGGGGGGTTCGTGGACGCCGGTGAATCGCTCGAAGACGCCGCCCGGAGGGAGGCGATCGAGGAGACCTCGCTTTCCGTACGGCTCGTCTGCCAGATGCACGCCTACTCCGACCCCGGACGCGACCCGCGCTTCCATACCGTATCGGTCGTATTCGTGGCCGAGGCCCCACCCGGCGCCGAGCCCGTAGCGAGGGACGACGCCAGGGCGGTCGGGGTCTTTACGGAAGACACCCTCCCCGCACCACTCGCCTTCGACCACGCCGAGATACTAAAGGACTACTTCAGGTGGAAGAGGGAGGGGTTCCGGGTCTTCGGCCCGAAGTAGCAACGCCTGAACAATAACGCCGAAACAGCAACTAAAGGTGCCCGACATGCCTGAGATGTCCGACACAACCATCTATATACTCATCGCGGTCTTCGTCCTCGTCAACATGATGGTCACCGGCTTTGTCATCTACAAGGTCCGGCAAAGGCAGAAGGCCGGCGGGGCCGGGGGGCGGGGCGGGGCGGGCGGAAGCATGGAGGAGATCGCCTCCGCGCTCGAGGCAAAGGCGGAAGGCAACCGCATCACGGGGACCGTCCGGTCCGGAACAGGCGGGGAACTCCCCTACGAGTGCGAATACTCGCAAGGCTCGAAAAACACCCCCTCATACTTCAAGGTGCGCATCGAGTGCTCGTTCCCCCACCCACTAAAGATAAGGAGGGAGGGTGGCTTCGACAGGTTCGGGAAGAGTATCGGGCTCGCCGAGGAGGTGCAGACCGGCGAGAGGCAGTTCGACGAGAAGTTCTACGTGGCCACGGAAAACCGCGCCTTCGCCGGCCCCTACCTCATGGACGACAGGCGGCGCGCGCCCATAAAGGCGATATTCTCCCACCCGGTAAAGAGCATCACATTCTCCAACGACTCGATAGAGGTGCTAATGGAGGGCGTAGGGCCCTCCGACGTCAGCCCCGAGATGATAAAGGATATAGTCGAGAACCTGCCCGAGCTCGTCGGTGACCTGCCGGAGACCCCCGCGTCCATATCCATATCGCCGGGGAGAAGGGGGGAGAGGATGTCCACCGGGAAGCTCCTCATATTAGTCCTCACACCTTTCATCCTGGTCGGCAACGCCGGTATCGCGGCCATTATCTTCGGCATAATAAAGTACCCGCCCCTTGAGACCATGCCGGCCCTCATAGCCTCGGCCCGGTTCGCCCTCCAATACGCGCTCCCGCTCGGCATCCCGGTCCTCGGCGCCGTCTTCATCTCCGTAAAGGGAAGGCACGACGCGCACACGGTGTTTTTCTCGGCGGCGCTCGCGGCCCTTATAAGCTTTTCC
>JAZGJJ010000152.1 GCA_036482575.1 Thermodesulfobacteriota bacterium | reverse complement strand
GGGAGGACGGCTCTTTCCCGGGGCCGGGCCCCTGGCTCTCGGACCCCTGGCTCTCGGGTCCCTGACCCTTGAGCCCCTGGCTCCTTTTCGGTTCTTTTTCGGCCATAAGCGTCGGGGGGGGGGGAGGGGGGGGAGGGGGGCTACTTACCCTCCACCTCGACCTTCTTTGACCGGGTCTTTTTGGCCTTGGACAGCCGTATCTCAAGCACCCCGTCGATTAAGGCGGCATTTATCCCGCTCTTGTCCACGGCCTCCGGGAGGGTAAATACCCTCTGGAAGGCCCCGTAGGAACACTCCATGCGATAAAAATGCTCTTCGTCCGGGTTCCTCGCGATCTTCCTCTCTCCGCTCAGGGTGAGGACGTTCTCCTTAAGCTCCACGTCCACGTCCTTTACATCCACAACGCCGGGGAGCTCCACCCTCAGGACCACCGTGTCTTCGGCCTCGTATATATCGGCCAACGGAGACCACACCCCGCCCTCCTGGAGGCCCCTGTATCTGGAAAGGGCCTCATCGAAGATGCGGCTCATCCTCTCCTGCAGCGAGATAAAATCTCCGAACGGTCCCTTCTTTACGAGTGCCAAGAGCTTACCCTCCTTGCTAAGACCCCGTTTGTATTATAGTATTTGATAACGGGGAGTTTGTCAAGGACACCATGATGGTGTTTTAATTTCATGACGGCCGTTGCGGGTATTCGGTACCAAGGCTACAACCGGGCCGCAGCACCCTTTATGAACGTAAGTTTGCCTTCGGCCTCGTCCACTACGACGGAGCTTCCCTCGTCGAGCTCGCCTTCGAGGATCTTGAGCGCGAGCGGGTCTTCGATCTCGCGCTGGATGAGTCTTTTGAGCGCCCTGGCGCCGTAGGTCGGGTCATAGCCGGCTTTTGCGAGGTGTTTCTTCGCTCCCAGGGTAAGGGTGAGTTTTATTTCCCTCTCCTCCAAAAGCCCCTTAAGCCGGGCCAGTTGTATATCCACTATGGACTCCATGTGTTCCCTGCCGAGCGGATGGTATATTATCGTATCGTCCACCCTGTTAAGGAACTCGGGCTTGAAGGTCTCCTTCATGACCTCCGTTACCGTGCGCTTTATCTCTTCGTACTCTTTTTCCCCCTCCCCGAGCTCGGTTATGTATTGGCTGCCGAGGTTGGAGGTCATTATAAGGACCGTGTTACGGAAGTCGACGGTCCTGCCGTGGCCGTCGGTGAGCCTTCCGTCGTCGAGTATCTGGAGGAGGATATTGAAGACCTCGGGGTGGGCCTTCTCTATCTCGTCGAAGAGGATTACGGAGTAGGGCCTCCTCCTTACGGCCTCGGTAAGGTATCCGCCCTCCTCGTAGCCGACGTAGCCCGGAGGGGCGCCGATGAGTCTCGCCACGGCGTGCTTTTCCATGAACTCGCTCATATCGATCCTGACCATGGCCCGCTCGTCGTCGAAGAGGAACTCGGCGAGCGCCCTGGCGGTCTCGGTCTTGCCCACACCGGTCGGCCCGAGGAATATAAAGGAGCCTATGGGCCGCGCGGGGTCCTGGATACCCGCGCGCGCGCGCCTTACGGCGCTGGATACGGTCCGGAGCGCCTCGTCCTGTCCGACGACCCTCTTCCGTAACGCCTCCTCCATCCTGAGGAGCTTGTCCCTCTCCCCCTCCATCATCCTCGCCACGGGTATGCCGGTCCAGCGGGAGACAACGGCCGCTATGTCCTCGCCGTCTACTTCCTCTTTAAGCATCCTCTTATTTTCCTGAAGCTCTTCGAGCTTTTTCTGATCCTCTTCAAAACGCTTCTCAGCCTCGACCAGCCGACCGTACTTGAGCTCGGCCGCTTTCGCGAGGTCTCCCTCCCTCTCGGCCCTGGCCGCCTCTGCTTTGATTTCCTCTATCTCTTTTTTCCCCTTGCGTATGGCGTCTATGACCTCTTTTTCCTTCTGCCAGCGCGCCTTAAGCGCGGTGCCCTCCTCGGTAAGCTCCGCGAGCTCTTTTTCTATCTTATCGCGCCGGTCGAGCGAGCTCTTGTCGGTCTCTTTCTTAAGCGCCTCTTTTTCTATTTCGAGCTGTACGGCGCGCCTCTCTATCTCGTCGATCTCAATGGGCATGGAGTCTATCTCCATACGGAGCCGGCTGCCCGCCTCGTCTATGAGGTCTATGGCCTTATCCGGAAGGAAGCGGTCGGTTATGTAGCGGTTGGAGTAGGTGGCCGCGGCCACGATGGCCGAGTCGGCTATCCTGACGCCGTGGTGTACCTCGTAGCGTTCCTTCAAGCCCCGGAGTATCGCTATCGTGTCTTCGACCGACGGCTCGCCCACGTGTATGGGCTGGAAGCGTCTTTCGAGCGCCGCGTCCTTCTCGATATATTTACGGTACTCGTCCAGCGTGGTGGCGCCGACGCACTTAAGCTCCCCCCTTGCGAGCGCGGGTTTTAGCATATTAGAGGCGTCCATGGCGCCCTCGGCCGCCCCGGCGCCGACGAGCGTATGGAGCTCGTCTATGAAGAGCACTATCTCCCCTCCGGCGTCGGTTATCTCCCGCAGGAGGGCCTTTAGCCTGTCCTCGAACTCGCCCCTGTACTTCGTACCCGCTATGAGCAGGCCGAGGTCCAGGGTAAGGAGGCGCTTATCCTTAAGCGAGGTCGGCACGTCTCCGGCCACTATCCTCTGCGCGAGCCCCTCCACTATGGCGGTCTTCCCGACCCCGGCCTCGCCTATAAGGACGGGGTTGTTCTTCGTCCTCCGGGAGAGGACCTGCACGACGCGCCGCACCTCGTCGTCCCGGCCTATGACCGGGTCGAGCTTCCCCTCGCGCGCGAGGGCCACGAGGTCGCGCGTGTATTTGTTTACGGCCTGATACTTCTCCTCCGGCATCTGGTCGGTGACGCGGTGGGTGCCGCGTACGGCCTCTAAAGCCTTCAGGACCGTCTCCCGCGTCACCCCCTGGGAGGAGAGAATTCCGGCCGCCCCGCCCGCCTCGCTTTTTTTTCCATCCTTTGCAGCGGCGATGGCGAGAAGTATATGCTCGGTCGAGACAAACTCGTCGGTCAGCTCACGGGCCTCCTCTTCTGCGCGCTCGAATACGGTCTTCAAGGCCGGGGATATGTAGGCCCCCTCTCCGGCCCCGTAGACTTTTGATTTCTTCTCCAACGCCTCTTCGAGTTGGCCCTTTATCAAGCCCGCGTTGGCCCCTATCCGCTGGAGTATGGGCACGACTATGCCCCCCTCCTGACCGAGGAGGGCAAGCAGGAGGTGCTCGGCGGAAATCTCCTGTTGCTTTTTCCCTTCTGCCAGACGCTGGGCCTCTTGAAGGGCCTCCTGTGATTTTATGGTATACCTGTCAAGTCTCATAACGCTCACCTTTTTCCTCAGTTATATCTATAATTTAGGGACGGGGAGGGGGTTTGTCAAGGCAGGAGAGGGGGCCTCCGGCCCTACTCCGGCCCCGCCGTTAACTCCCGGACCCGCGCCCGCGCCTTTTCTATATACTGCCGGTATTCGACCGACGCCCCCTGGATAAAGCTCCGGTAGCTTGCGACGGCCTCCTCTTTTTTCCCCAATCTCTCGAGCGCCATGGCAAGGTTGTAATAGACCTCGGCCATGGGCTTCACCGCGATGGCCTTCCGGTATTCGGCGACCGCTTCCCGAACGAGACCCATCTCGACGTAGACCGCCCCGAGGTTATTATAGGCCTCCGCCTCCCCGGGCGAGAGCCTTATGGACTGCCTGTACTCCCGGACGGCCTCCTCCCTCCGGCCCTGCCGGACGTAGACGGCCCCGAGGTTATTGTGGGCCTCGGGGCTTTCGGGGTTAAGCCTTATGGTCTCCCGGAACGCCGCGATGGCCTCGTCCGCCATGCCCCGCTCGGCATAGGCCTTGCCCAGGTTGCTATGCCCCCGTGCCTTTTCCGGGCTCTTCCTTACGACGTCCCGCCAGAGCGTTACCTCGTCCGCCCAGACCGCGTTCCTCTTAAAGGCCGCTACACCCAGCGGCACGGCGGTAAAAAGGATCAGCAGTGTTGTGGCCAGGGCAAGGTTCCTGACCTTTACGCGTTCGAACAGGTAGAACGCACCGGCGGAGAAGGCCACTGCGGCCCCGACGCTCGGCAGGTATAGCCGGTGCTCGAATATAACGTCGTGGATGGGGATTACGCTCGACTCGACCGACAGGGTCAGGAAGAACCAGAGAATGCCGAAGGAGGCCATGAGACCGTGACCGTTGTTCGTCTTACGTGACCGTATAAGAAAGTATACCGCAAGGCCGAATATGGATAGCAGGAACAAGAAAGACGAAAAGACCGCCGGGTCGAAGAGCGAGGTGTAGAGAGGGTAGTCGTAGTCCAGGTTCTGGTTTACGGGAAGGAAGAGGAGCCTCACGTAGGTGACGACGACCCTCATCTGGGTGACGAGGTAGTCGTACCTGGAGAGGGTAAAGAGGTCTTCCATCTGCGACCCTCTTATCTCCTCGGAGACGCTGTCGCCCCTGGCGGTCGGGCCCAACTCGGGGGCGAAGAGCGCCAGCGGTATTAAGACCGCCGTGAGCAAAAACGGCGCGAGGCGGAGCAGCCGCCTCCGCATCTCTCCGGCCCCGAAGAACGTCAGGTCGTAAAGCAACATGACGAAGGGAAGGGTGAAGGCTATCTCCTTTGTTTTCATCGCGCATACGGCCGAGAGAAGGGAGAGGGCGTAAAAGACGGTCCGGTATCCGCCCCCGGACGAAAGCCTGCTCCTGGCGTAAAGGGCGAGGGAGAGCAGATAGAAGAGGGTCGCGAGCGAGGCGGTCCTCTGGACTATATAGGTTACGGCCTGGGTCTGCACGGGGTGGGAGACGAATATCAGCGCCGCGACGAGGGCGATAAGATATTTGAGCCGGGGCTCTTCCCCGGCCCGCTCCATCGCGGGGGTCCTGAACGTCAACGTAACGAGCCACCAGACCAGGAGGCCGTTTACGGCATGGACGGCGGTATTAACGAGGTGGTACCCGAAAGTATCGAGACCCCCGAACCGGTAGTTAAGGGCGAAGGTAAGGAAGGCTGCGTATCGCGTGCCCGAGACGTCCAGGAAGTTGCCGAGGTCGCGTATCGCGGCGTTGTTCAGAATGTGCGATTCATCGTCAAATGAAAAAGGGACGTGGAATGTGTTGGAGTAGACGAGCAGCGCGGTTAAGGGTATGAGGAAAAAAACCGCACCTTTTAAGGCGGCCCTTCCCCCTCTCTCTTCCCCCTTCTTTCCTCCGCTTGCCCCGTCCATGTCCGAAAGAATATCACGGCGTCGATTCGTATGCAAATAGACGGTAGCGTAAGGCGTTATGTGTAAATAAATCTTTTTCGTGCCCGGCCCCACTAACAGCCGTTCAAAAAGTGAAGCACCATCATGGTGCCCCTGAGTTTGCCTTTTATCCGTAAAGAGTGGTATATAAACTCAAGGGTTTGCGGTTCTTAACGATGATTAAAGAGCTCCTCGAAAAAGACGAAAGTGAAGCGGCCGAAGCCCTCGGCGCGCTCGGCTACGCGGACGGAAAAAGGGCGCTGAAGGAGCTAACACTCCTTGGCCGCGACCCCCTTACCCCGCACCTCGACACCATCTCTTCGCTCTCTCTCGCCTCGCCCTCGCCCGACCAGGCGCTCACAAACCTCGAACGCGTAACCGAAAACATGCCTAACCCCTCGCTCATCCGTTTTCTCGAAAAGAGAGAACGCCTCGAAAATCTCGTTACCGTATGCGGCTCGTCGAACTTCCTATCGACTATCCTCGCCCGGAGTGTCGAGCTCTTCGAGGAGTTTTTTATCGGCGGCGCGCTTAACGAAAAGAAGGGGGAGGGAAGCGACCTTTTCGAAAAGGAGCTGCGGGAGTGGACCGAAGGCGCGCATACCTTCGACGAGATGGCCGCCGCACTCCGGGGTTATAGAAACCGGGAGTACCTGCGAATAGGCGCGCGCGACCTTCTGAAGCTGGCCTCTATGGAGGAGGTGACAGACGAGCTCTCGCAGCTTGCGAGCGCCTCGCTCGACCAAGGGCTCGCCTTCTGCATGGAAGAGATGAAGAGAGAGTACGGCCGGCCCCTTGAAGAAAGCGGAAAGGAGGCGGAGTTCGCCGTAATAGGGCTCGGCAAGCTCGGCGGCGGAGAGCTCAACTTCCTCTCGGACATCGACATACTCTACGTCTACTCGACCGAGCGTGGGGAGACCACGGGAGGCTCAAAGGGCTCTCTCCACCTCCACCCCTTCTTCATAAAGCTCTCCGAGAGGCTGACGCGCCTCATATCCGCCGTAACGGGCGAGGGCTTTGTCTTCAGGGTGGACCTCGACCTCCGGCCCAGGGGCAGGAGCGGAGAGCTAGCGAACTCGCTAAGGAGTGTAGAGGTATATTACGAGTCCTGGGGCCAGACCTGGGAGAGGGGGATGCTTATAAAGGCACGGCCCGTGGCCGGGAGCGCGGCGCTCGGGAAGAGCTTCCTCGAAATAGTCGAGCCCTTTGTCTACAGAAAGTATCTCGACTTCGCTACCGTCGAGGAGATAAAGGCGATGAAAGAGAAGATAGACCTCGCCCTCCTCAAGAGAAGCCCGGACGCCGTGGACGTAAAGCTCGGGGCTGGAGGGATAAGGGAGATAGAGTTCTTCTGCCAGGCGCTCCAGCTCGTACACGGAGGGAAGGTGGCGGAGGTAAGGGAGGCGGGCACGCTCCGGGCGCTCGGAAAACTCGAAAGGGCGGGGTTCCTTCCGGGAGGCGACGCCTCGACGCTTAAGGAGAGCTATATATTCTTAAGGAACTTGGAGCACCGTATCCAGATCGTGGAGGGCCGCCAGACCCAGGCCGTGCCCGCCCGCGCCGCCGAGCTCAAAAGGCTCGCCAGGATGATGGGCTTCGAGGATACCGCCGAGAAGGGGGGGAAAGCGGGGGAGAAGTTCCGGGAGGCGTACGGGGAAAAGACCTCCGGGGTATACGATATCTATAAGTCGCTCTTCTACGGTGCGGAGAAAAGCCTTATTGAGAGGATGCCCGAAGGCGCGCGGCTTCTCTTCGCTCCGGACTTAGCCGAAGAAGAGGGGTTGAAGAACCTCGCCTCTCTGGGCTTCCCCGACCCCGGAGCGGCCTGGGAGACCGTAAAGCTGCTCCGCGAAGGCTCGACATCGGAGTACCTGCCCCCGAGAGCCGGGACGCTCCGCGAGAGGCTGCTCCCCTTCGCCGTCGCAAAGGCGGCCGCCTCGCCCGAGCCCGAAAGGTCCCTTTCCCACATGGAGCGCTTCCTCTCGGCCATAGGCCCGAGGGTGGGGCTCTATTCGATCCTGACGGAGAACCCCTCTCTAACGGAGCAGTTATTAAAACTCTTCGGCTCGAGCGAGTTCCTCTCGAGGGCCCTTAGCGAACAGCCCGCAAACCTCGACCTGCTCCTCTCCGAACAGATGGGCAAACCCCACAAGTCGGCCGAAGAGAGCGCCCGGGAGTTTGGTGCCGTGGTAAGCGAAGACTACGAGGAGAGCCTCGACGGCTTAAGGCGGCTCAGGAACCAGGAGCTCTTCCGGATAGGGCTTAACGACGTGCTGGGACGCCTGTCCCCGGCCGAGGCGACCGGGCAGATAAGCTCGCTCGCCGAGGCGGCGCTCGGGGCCGGCCTCAGGATGGCCTTCGAAGAGACGGCGAAACGCTACGGCCGTCCGTCGGACGAGAGGTTCGCCATTATCGCTCTCGGCAAGTTCGGCGGCTCGGAGCTCAGCTACGGCTCGGACCTGGATATACTCTTCGTCTACGCGGACGGAGAAGGGGAAACCTCCGGCACGGGAAAGAAAACAGTATCGAACCACGAGTTCTTCGTGGCCCTGGCCCAGAGGATCATCAACGCGCTCTCGATGAGGACGCGGGAGGGGGTCGTCTTCACCGTGGACATGAGGCTCAGGCCGTCGGGCAGCTCGGGGCCGCTCGTTATATCCCTCGACTCGCTCATAGGATATCACCGGGAGAAGGCACGGATCTGGGAGAGGCAGGCGCTTACAAAGGTCCGCGCCGTCTGCGGAGACGAACCGTTCGGACGAGAGGTGATAAGCAGGCTTAATGAGTGCACCTACGGCGAGCCCCCCTCAAAAGAAGAGATGGAGGAGCTTCTCGGGATAAGGAAAAGGATGGAGACCGAGATAGCGAAGGAGCGTGCCGGGAGGTTCAATATAAAGACCGGCCGGGGCGGGGTCGTGGATATAGAGTTCCTCGTGCAGG
>JAZGJJ010000151.1 GCA_036482575.1 Thermodesulfobacteriota bacterium | reverse complement strand
GCCCCTGGTTATTGGGGGGGGGGGGGTGGTGGGGTGTGCGGGGGGAGCGTGAGGACGCGCTTCGCGCCGAGCCCCACCGGTGGGCTCCACGTGGGCGGGGCGAGGACCGCACTCTTTAACTGGCTCTTCGCACGGCACGCCGGCGGCGCCTTCGTCCTCCGTATGGAAGACACCGACCCGGAGCGCTCGGAGGCGGCCTGCGAGGCCGCCATAATCGAAGACCTGAAGTGGCTCGGCCTTTCCTCAGACGAGGGCCCGTCGAGGCAGTCCGAGAGAGGGCCCGTCTATACCGAGCACGCCGAAAAGCTCGTGAAGAGCGGCGCAGCCTATCGCTGCTATTGCTCAAAAGAAAGGCTCGAAGAGCTTAAGAATAAACAGATCAAGGCCGGACGGCCATCGAGGTACGACGGCAGGTGCCGGGAGCTTAAAGAAGCCCCGGAAGGCGGGGAGCACGTCATAAGGTTCAGGGTGCCGGAGGGGAGGGTGGAGATTACCTTCGATGACTCGGTCCACGGCCCCCTGAGCTTCGACACGGCGGACCTGGGGGACTTTATAATCGTCGGCTCGGACGGGCTGCCCTCCTATAACTTCGCCGTTGTGGTGGACGACTCGCTCATGGAGATAACGCACGTCCTGCGCGGTGACGACCACCTCTCGAACACCCCGAGGCAGATACTCCTGGCCGAAGCGCTCGGCTTCGTCCCACCCGTCTACGCCCACATACCTCTCGTTACGGCCCCGGACGGCAGCCCGCTCGGCAAGAGGCACGGGGCCGCGTCCGTAGCCGGACTCCGGGAGGGGGGCTACCTCCCCGAGGGCATAACGAACGCCCTGGCGCGCCTCGGCTGGTCGCCGGGAGAGAGGTTTCTAACTCTCGAAGAGATGGCCGAGGGCTTCTCGCTCGAAAAACTATCGAAGAGCCCTTCGGTCTTTGACACGGAGAGGCTCAGGCGCTTTAACAGGGAGGCCCTTTCAAGGGCCGACACGGGGAGGCTCGTGGAGCTTTTGGCTACCCACTTTAAAGAGGCCGACTCGGGGAGGGTTAAAAAAGCGGTCGACGCAATAAAGGCCGAGGCCTTTACGCTTACCGACATACCGGCCCTTGCCGCGCCCCTTGTCGGAGAGCTTCGGCTTGCCGAAGACGCGAAAGAGGTATTAAAGTCACCGGGCGCCGTGGAGGTCGTCCGCGCCTTCCGAACCGAGGTGAAAAAGACGGACGGGCCCAGCGGGTCCGATAAAATTGATGAGAAGAGCTATAACGGTATAATGAAAAAAGTTAAAGAGACCACCGGCGAGAGGGGGAAGAAACTTTTCATGCCCGTAAGGGCCGCCCTTACCGGAAGGACGGAGGGGCTGGAACTCGTAACGGTGGTCGAGGTGCTCGGCAGGGACGAAGTGCTAAGGCGACTCCACGCGTGCGTCGAAGGATAAGGTATGGCGATAAAACTATATAACACCCTTACGGGGAAGAAGGAGGTGTTCGAGCCTCTCAACGAGGGAGAGGTGAGGATGTACGTCTGCGGCCCGACGGTATACGACCTGAGCCACATAGGCCATGCCCGGAGTGCCGTGGCCTTTGACGCCATATATCGGTACCTACAATACAGGGGCTACAAGGTAACCTATACCCGGAACTATACGGACGTGGACGATAAGATTATAAAGCGCGCCGCGGACGAGGGTGTGGAGTCCATGGAGATAGCCGAGCGTTACATAAAGAGCTTCGACCGTGACATGGAGGGGCTCGGGGTGGCGCTCCCGACGAGGAGGCCCAGGGCCACTGAGACCATACCGAAGATGCTGGAGTTGATAGAGACCCTCATGAAAAAGGGTTTTGCCTACGCCGTGGACGGGGACGTCTACTACTCGGTACGCAAGTTCGAGGGGTACGGCAAGCTCTCGGGCAAGAACATAGAAGATCTCGAATCGGGCGCGAGGGTTGAGGTGGACGAGCGGAAGGAGGACCCGCTCGACTTCGCGCTCTGGAAGGCGAGCAAGCCCGGAGAGCCGACGTGGGACAGTCCGTGGGGACCGGGCCGCCCCGGCTGGCACATAGAGTGCTCGGCCATGTGCCTGAACATACTCGGCGAGACGTTCGACATACACGGCGGCGGCAAGGACCTGATCTTCCCGCACCACGAAAACGAGATAGCCCAGAGCGAGGCGGCAACGGGTAAGAGGTTCGCGCGCTACTGGCTCCATAACGGCTTCGTCAATATAGAAAAAGAGAAGATGAGCAAGTCTATCGGGAACATCCTGAACATCCATGAGGTGCTTAAGAACTATACCTCCGACGCCATGAGGCTTTTTTTATTATCGAGCCACTACCGCTCGCCCATAGACTATACGGCCGATACGCTACCCGAAGCCGAGGCAAAGGCCGAGAGGTTTTACCGTACCCTTGAGAGGATGGAGAAGGACTGGGCGGAGTTTTTCGAAAAAAAGCCCGACCCGGCAAAGAAAGAAGAGAGGCTAAAACCCATAGTCGAGGCGATGGACGACGACTTCAATACGGCCGCCGTCATAGGGAAGATATTCGAGGAGGTCGGTGAGGCCAACCGTCTTATGGACGCCGGGGACGGGGAGAAACTCGCCGAAGAGTTGCCGCTCATGACGGCCGTCTTTAAAGAGACGGGCTCTTTCCTCGGCACGTTTATAAAAACCCCCGGCGAGTACTTCGGCGAGATAAAGGGGAGGGCGGGGGTTGACCCCGCCGAGATAGAGAAACTCATAGCCGAGCGCAACGCGGCCCGTGCGAGCAAGAATTTCAAACGCGCCGACGAGATACGGGACGAACTCAAGGCGAAGGGCGTTATCCTCGAAGACACCTCTAAGGGGACGGAGTGGAAGGGCGCGTGACGCGCAACAGTAACTCCGTCCTTACCCCTCCCTGACTCCCTGCCCTGTCTGTCATCCTGAACTTGATTCAGGATCTCGGGGATTTTGAAGACAAAAATCGTGCTTGCACTTCGATTGAAGGGGAGGTAAGGTTGTCCAGGTTGGTGCTTTCTTCCCGTATTTTTGCAGTGCCCCTATCCCCCTTACAGCCCCCCCTCCTTGACAGGCGATACCCCGTGGGCGTATAATTCTCTTGCGTAGGAAAGAATGAAGGCCCTGATTTAATGTGTAAGCAATAGCTTTACTTCCCCTTCCCGGAGATAAGGAAATGACAAAGGCCGAGCAGATAAGGGTCCGGATAGTAAAGAGGCTCCGCTGGGTGTCCTCTGAGCCCAATAGCGAGGCGCTATGGGTCAGGATCCGTGCCGACGTTGAGAAGTATCTGTGGGCTCTGTGGCGGGCGAAAAAGCTTTACGGCGCCTCCCCGGATGAGGCCTACTTCGTTAAGTACGACCGCGACACCATGACCCGGTCGGATATCAACGAAGGCCGGATAATAATAGAGTGCGGCGTCGCCACGGAACGCCCCGCCGAGTTCGTAAGGTTTAAAGTCGCGATATGGGCAGGTCCGCCGCCCAGGAAGTGAGCCGGGAGCTTACTTTCCCCCCTCTTCCTCTTCCTTCTCCTCCGCTTTCTCCACCGCTACTTTTCTCCTCTTCCTCTCCTCTTCCTCTTTTTCGGCCCAGTCGTTTATCCTGTCCGCGACCTTCCCGTCCAGGTCAATGAAGTGTATGCCCATCCCGCCTTCGAGCCGGGTCTTCGGGTTATAGTCTCTCGTCCACATCACCCTGCACCGGCATTTGGCCTCGCCCCCTCCGTCCGGGAGCTTGAAGGTAATATCGAACTCGTCGTTCGTCCGGCGGGGGTTCACGGTGGAGATGAACATGCCGCTCCTGCTCAGGTTCTTGGCGTACCCGAAGAAGACGTTCTTGTCGCCCTCTACCCCCGCCTCTCCCTTGATCCGGAGGACCAGGAGCTGGACCCTCAGGTTCTTCCTCCTGTCGGAGCCGACCAGTATGTAGTCTTCCCGCTTCTCGGTCATTTAACCACCTTCCGGTGTGTACCGTCTTGTCTAAGCGTTTGCGGCTTTTCTCTTCCCTTGCGGGTTCCTCCACCAATATCCCCGGTGGCTATGCCTACCACCTTCCGGTGTGTACCGTCTTGTCTAAGCGCTTTCGGCTTCTCTCTTCCCTTGCGGGTTCCTCCACCGGTATCCATGGCGGCTATGCCTACCACCTTCCGGTGTGTACCGTCTTGTCTAAGCGTTTTCGGCTTCTATCTTCCCTTGCGGGTTCCTCCACCGGTATCCATGGCGGCTATGCCTACCATCTCCCGGTGTGTATAATCTCGTCGAAGCGCTTGCGGTTCTTCTCTTCCTTTACGAGTTCCTTCGGCGGGTAGCCCATGGCGATGATGCCGACCACCTCTATGCGCTGAGGTATGTGGAGTATGGTCTTGACCTCTTCGGGGTCTATGGCCGCTATCCAGCAAGTGCCGAGCCCCTCGGCCGTCGCGGCCCCTATCATTTCGGTTACGGCTATCGATACGTCCACCCAGGCGTAGTTCCTGTTGTCGGCTTTTCTCTTCCAGGCCTTCTCCGGCTCGGCGCAGGCCACGATGACCACGGGCGCTTTCTTAAACCCGTCCCGGGTGAAGACGTGGTCGAGCTTCTCCCGGTCCCCCTTCTTCATGACGATAAAGTGCCAGGGCTGGCAGTTGGCCGCGCTCTGCGCCCGCCTCAGGACCGAGAAGAGGCGGTTCAGCTTTTCGTCCTCGACCTCGCGCTCGGCGAACTCCCGTATGCTCTTCCGCCTGTCGTAAAGGGCGTAAAAATTTTTCAGCTTTTCGTCCATTTCCTATACGAGCGCGTCTGCGAACTCTCGCGCGTTAAAGGGTACGAGATCCTCCACCCCCTCCCCGACGCCTATGTAGCGTATGGGGATGGAGAACTCCCGGGCTATGGGGATTATTATACCACCTTTTGCCGTGCCGTCCAGCTTTGTCAGCGCGATGCCCGTTACCCCGACGGCCGCGTTGAAGAGCCTTACCTGCTCCACGGCATTCTGCCCGTTGGTGGCGTCGAGCACGAGGAGTATCTCGTGCGGCGCGCCGGGGAGCTCCCTTTCGACGACCCTCTTTATCTTCTTGAGCTCCTCCATCAAGTTCACCTTCGTGTGGAGCCTGCCCGCGGTATCGAGTATCACCAGGTCGGTCTTCCTGGCCACGGCCGCCTTCACGCAGTCGAAGGCCACCGCCCCCGGGTCCCCACCCTCCTTGTGCTTTATGACCGGACAGCCGACACGCGTGCCCCAGACCTCGAGCTGCTCTATCGCAGCGGCACGGAACGTATCGCCCGCCCCGAGCAACACCGACTTGCCGCCGGAGGCGAAGCTCTGCGCGAGCTTCCCTATGGTGGTGGTCTTCCCCGCGCCGTTCACGCCCACCACCAGTATCACGTACGGGGAGACGTCCGGCGCGAGCGGGCTCTCCACCTCCTTCAAGATGTTGTAGACTGTATCCCTTAAGCGGGCCCGGAGGCTCTCCATGTCCCACTTGATGCCCTCCCGGAGGCTGTCGGCCATCTCCATCGAGGTCCTGACCCCCACGTCCGCCCCTATGAGCGCCTCCTCGAGCCGCTCGAGCGCCTCTGTCCTCGCCCCACTTCCGACCGACGAGCTCAACCCCTCCATAAAGGCGTTGTGCGTGCGGGCGAGCCTTGCCTTGAGTCCGGTGAATGCCATGGCCTACCTTAATAGCACAGGAGGCGGGGTTTTGAAAGGGTTTTTGCGGCCCGGCCCGAGGGGTTGTGCTATAATGGGCTCTATCATGCCGGCCTCGCTCCTCGACATACTCTTTCCCTCCCTCTGCCCCGTATGCGGCGGAGGTATGGACAGGGGGGATGGGGGGGAGGGGGGACCGGGATTCTGCCGTGAGTGCACGGGCGGGATTACGGGTATCTCCGGCGCCGTCTGTACGGTCTGCGGCATCCCCTTCCAGTCCGAAGACGGGCCGGACCACACCTGCGGCGAGTGCATCGGCAGGAGGGTGCCGTTCGTCCGGGCGCGGAGCGCGGTCGTATACGACGGGGCCGCGCTTGAGGCCATCCACCGCTTCAAGTACAGGGGGGAGTTCTCGCTCGCGGTACCATTAGGACGGATGATTGCCGAAGCCGCGGCCCGGCTCGATACAGGCGGCTTCGACCTGGTCGTGCCGGTGCCGCTCCATAGCGCGAGGCTCCGCGAGAGAGGCTTTAACCAGTCTCTGCTGCTCGCCCGCGAGGTCGCCAAAACCTTCTCCTCGGAGGTGGACTGCCTGAGCCTTAAGAGAACACGCATGACCCGGCCGCAGATAGAGCTCAAGGGCGAGGAGAGGCGGAAGAACGTAAAGGGAGCCTTCGAGCTCACGGGGGAAGGGGGGGATGGAGAGTTCAAGGGGAAGAGCGTGCTCCTCGTCGACGACGTCTTCACCACAGGGGCGACCGCGAGGGAGTGCTCGACAATACTTAAGAGGGCCGGCGCCGAGGTCTTTGTCGCTACCGTTGCAAGGGTGGTCTGACTATGGTAGAAGGTTTGTCATGGGAAAGGTGATTTCACTCAGGGGTCTGCTCCGGGAGATAGGGGCGAAGCGGGGAAGAAGAAAGAAGGTCGTCTTCACCAACGGCTGCTTCGATATCATCCACGCGGGGCACGTAAGGTATCTCAAAAAGGCGAAGAGCCTCGGGGACGTGCTCGTGGTGGGGTTGAACAGCGACTCTTCGGTAAGGAAGCTAAAAGGGAGGGGCAGGCCCGTGGTGCCCGAGGGGGAGAGGGCCGAGGTGCTTTCAACGCTCGAACCGGTGGACTACGTGGTGATCTTCAAAGAGCCCACCCCCATAAAACTGATAGAGGCCGTAAGGCCCGACGTACTGGTAAAGGGCGCTGATTGGAAGAGCGGCGAGATAGTCGGCGAGGACGTCGTAAAGGGCTCGGGCGGCAGGGTGGCGAGGGTAAGGCTCCTCAAGGGCCGCTCCACCACCGACATAATAAAGAGGGTCTCGAAGCTGCGCCAAAGCTGCAATAGGTAGCGTCGAGGAAGAAGGGGAGGAAACCGGTATGCGATGCGGGCGTAATTTTTGTTTATGGGCGGTGCTCTTTATCGTTCTTGTTGCGGGGTGTGCCGCTCCGAAGGGCGGCCTGCCGGGTGCGTCGGCAAGGGGTGACGCCGAGGGGGTAAACTCCCTGATTGCCCGAGGCGCCGACGTTAATGAAACGGGCGAGTACGGGCTTACGGCCCTTATGCTGGCTGCGCGCGGTGGGCGCTCCGACATAGTGATGAAGCTCATTTCCTCGGGGGCCGACGTTAACGCTCAGAGCAACGCCGGGCTTACGGCCCTTATGTTCGCGGTGCGCGCGGGGCACTCCGACGCCGTGCTGAAACTCCTTACCGCGGCGGCCGACGTGAACGCTCAGAGCAAATCCGGGCTTACGGCCCTTATGCTGGCAACGGTTGGGGGGCGTACCGCAATGGTGCAAATCCTCATCGCGGCCGGGGCCGACGTGAACGCAAGGGACAGGAACGGGATGACCGCACTTATGTGGGGCGAGAAGAAAGGCCGCAAGAAGGCCGTTAAGATGCTGAAAGACGCCGGGGCCGAGGAATAGGGCGGGCCTTACTCCTCTCCCTCTTTGTCTGGCGCTGACTCCTTGTACTTCGCGTAACTCTCCTCGGACTCGAAGTAGAGGATCTTCTTCTCGTCCGTGAACGCCATCACCGCCTCGGCCTTGTCCACCTGGTTGCCGGTTATCGGGTCCGTTGCATGGCGTATGGAAAAGTCCTTCTTTATGCGTCCCGCGCACATGGGGCAGCAGCCGTAGTAGGTCTTGCCGTCCACCTCCACGGGTATCATCTCCGAGGCCATGAGCATGTTATTCACCATGCATACCCTGGAGGGTTTCTCTACCCTGTTGGCCGTAGGCATGGAGCTTTCCGCCTGCACGATTTGCGCGCCCGTTGCGAGTAGCAACACGCAGAGGGCCGCGAAAATGCCGCCCGTTTTCTTTATGGTGTTCATTTCGATCTCTCCTTTTATTTTTCCGTTTAAGCTTTTTTCGGTCTCTGTATTCTTGCACCAAGGGCGCCGATGAGCTTATTGAAAGGGTTGCCCCTTGGGAGGAACGGCAGGCTTGGCCTGCGCCTTATGCCCAACTGCTTCATCTGCTTCAGGAGCCCGGGATGCTCGTTGTCCATCTTGAGCCCCTTCTTGAACGCCATGAAGGCGAGGTCTCTCCGCTCCGCCAGGATGCACACCTTCCCTATGTTAAGGTAGATGTCGGGGTTGTAGAACTCTTTTTTCGCCGCCGAGCGGCAGAGAGAGACGGCCTCCTCGTAGTCCTTCTTCACCACCGCCACGCATAGCGCGTAGTAGGATATGGCGGTGGGGCTCTTCTTGTAGGCGTTGTCGGCGCTGAACGCGGCCAACGCCTCCTTGAAGCGCCCCTTTTTGGCCAGGTGCATGCCTCTTTCTACGGAGTCTCTCTTTTCCACTATAAAACCCTCGGGGAAGCCATATGTCTCAACTATATATTATACGGCACCGGGCGGGCCCTGTCAACGAACGCCCGGCACTACTGTCAAGGTCCTTCTTGTGATGGGTATTCCTTCGGGAGGACCGTGCCGGCTAACCCCTCTTCCCGACGGGCACGTAGGCCGCGCCCCTCGCGCCGGTGTACTTCTGCGTGGGCCGGAAGATGCGGTTGGTCCTGAGCTGCTCCGTCCAGTGGGCAAGCCAGCCCGCGACCCTGCTCATCGCGAATATCGGGGTATACAGCTCGGTGGGTATGCCGATGGCCTTGAATACTATACCCGAGTAGAAGTCCACGTTCGGGTAGAGCTTCTTCTTAGAGAGCTTTTCGGCCACGACCTTCTCGACCTCCTCGGCTATGCCGAGTATGCGGGCGTCGGCCGCGGCCTCGTGGTCCAGGAGCTTATGGGCGTAGCCTTGCAATATAACGGCGCGCGGGTCCTTTGTCTTGTAGACCCTGTGGCCGATGCCCATTATCCGCTCTTTCTTTTCGAGCCGCTCCTCTATCCAGGGGCGGACCTCCTCCCGCGAGCCTATATCCTGGAGCATGTCTATAACCCGCTCGTTGGCGCCGCCGTGGAGCGGGCCCGAGAGGGTGCCTATGGCCGCGGAGACGATGGTGTAAGGGTCTGCAAGCGTGGAGCCCACCACGCGCGCGCTGAAGGTCGAGGCGTTCATGGTATGGTCCGCGTGGAGTATGAGTATCACGTCGAGAATCTTTTCGACGAGCGGGTCCGGCTCCTTTTCGAAGAGCATGTAGTAGAAGTTGGCGGAAAAGGAGAGCGAGTTGTCCGGCGGGATGGGCGCGTCTCCGTGCCGCAGCCTGTGGCAGGCCGCCACGATCGTGGGGAGCTTGGCCAGGAGCCGGATGGTGGACCAGTAGCGTACGTCCTCGTCGAGGGTGTCCCGCGCCGGGTAGTACATGCCCATGCCCGAGGTTACCGCCTGAAGGTAGTCCATGGGGTGGCCGCCCTCGGGCAAATACTCCATCATCCTGAGTATCTTCATCTTGAGCCGGGTATGGAGCGTTACGTCTTCCTTGAACTTCTCGTACTCTTCTTTCGTGGGCAGCTTGTCGAAGATGAGCAGGTATGCGATCTCGAGGAACGTGCCCTTCTCGGCGAGCGTCTCTATGGGTATACCGCGGTACTCCAGTACCCCCTTCTCTCCGTCGATGAAGCTTATGGCACTCTCGGCGGCCGGGATGCCCTCAAGCCCCGGTACCACTTCCATCTCTCTCTCTTCCATCGCACACCTCGCTCGGGTTTATAGTTCAATTCTATTCCCGGAGTCCGTAAAAGTCAAACCTTTTGCTCTGGACGGGGAGGGTGAAGGGGCAGCGGCGAAGGTCGCCGTTTTTTTGTGTCGCCGCCTTCAGGGGTGGGGTATAATCGGTTGAGAGGAAAAAACCACCAGGAGGTTGTCGTGAAAAGAGTCCTT
>JAZGJJ010000150.1 GCA_036482575.1 Thermodesulfobacteriota bacterium | reverse complement strand
GTGACGTTCGTGGACGGGAAGGGCGGCGCGGTGGAGCTTCCGTCGCTTCCCAAGGACGAGGTGGCCGAGCGGGTCCTCGACCGGGTGGCGAAGCTGAGGGGCCGCTAAGGCGAGACTTCCTTTACGGCCCTTTCCATGGCGGGCGACCAGTCCCTCCCGCTCCTGTTCATTGTCTTCAGTTTTTTCCTCTCGCGTTTCGCCAGGTCGAGGTTGTGCTTGCCGCGGGGGTCCTTCTTCGTGCATCTGGCCCTGTTGCCGTTGGTGAGCACGTCGGCCACGGCCTCGATCGCCAGGTCGTAGAACTTCTTCTTCTCCTCCTTGTGGAGGGTCCACTTCGAAGACGACGACATCATGTCGAGCATGTGGTGCCACTGCTCGACCCGGTGGATGCTCATAATGCTCGAGAAGATCGTCTTGTTGGTCCTGAAGGATAGCGGGGTGCCGGTGCCCGCGAGCGTCAGGCTCAAGAGCGCGTCGTTATCGCGGTGGACCTCCCGGACTATCTTCTTGGGTATGGCCCAGACGCTCTTGTCGGCGAGGGCGTCGAACCTCAACTCCCAGTAGGTATGCTTCCGGATGGTGGAGGAGAAGGAGCGGATCATCATCTCCGGGATGAAGTGGTTGTGGGCGACGGTGTCGGCCGCGAGGTGGCAGAGATAGCCGTACGCGAAGGCCCTCTGAGAGTCGCTCGAAGCGGTCTTCAGAAGCCGAGAGCCGAACGTCCAGTTGTGGCAGTGCTTTAGCTCCTCCACCATGTTCTTGCCCACGACGATGTCCGCACTTATGTTGCCGTAGAGGAAGTCGTAGGGGTACCTGGCGATAAGCGCCCGTACGGCCGGTGGGAGGACGGCCAGCCCCTTGAGTACGGTGCTCCCGAGCTCCAGGTGGGTTGCAGGCCCCCAGGCGAGCGCGTCGCCGGGGAAGAGAAGCAGGATTGCGAAGGCTGATACTATTGCCGTAACCATGAACTATTTATGATACTTGAAGGCGGCCCGATTGTAAAGTTAAAAACTATCGCGATATGGATGTGAAGGAAGAGTATAACCGGATAGTCAGGGGTGCGCTCGACAGGCTCGAGTTCCTTAAGGGGGCCGGGGTGCGGGAGATCCCGTCCGTCCGGGCAGAGGGGCTTCTTGCGGTGAGGGAGGAGGTGGAGACGTGCGAGAAGTGCGCCCTTCACAAGGGGAAAACCGGTGTGGTTTGCGGCTCCGGGAGTTCGAGGGCCAGGGTTGTCTTTGTCGCGGGCGTGGCCTCCGGGGAGAGAGGGGAGGGGGTTTTTAGCAACGACGAGGAGGAGCTCTTCACGAAGATAGTCAACTCCATGGGCATGGAGAGGGGCGAGGTCTACGTGAGCGCCGTTATAAAGTGCAGGCCGGGGGAAGGCGCGATGCCCGGCCCTTCGGAGACGGGGGCCTGCCTGCCGTATCTGGAGAGGGAACTCCGGCTGATCTCGCCCCGGGTGGTCGTGGCGCTCGGGAAGGAGGCGGCCGGGGCGCTCTTGAAGGAGGGGGAGGGCTTCGACGAGGCGAGGGGGCGCTTTAACTCATGGGGCAGCTCGAAACTCATCGCCACCCACCACCCGCGCACCTTGATAGATAACCCGGAGCTAAAGAAAGAGGCCTGGGCGGATATGAAGAAAGTTATGGGGGAGTTGGGAGGGGGAAAATAAACCGGCCGATTAGCAAACCGCCGATTTTGTGCTGCCGCACGGTTAACGGGGAAACGAACCGCATCTGCAACAATGTTCGTTATGGCTCTACGATACCGGTAACCGCCCCACCGCAGGTGGCCGCCATGAGGCGGGAATTGGGGATTGCAGATTGCAAATTGCGGATTTGTTTTTTATTCCGCAATCCGAAGTCCGTAATCCGCAATTGAAACTGGCAGCCAACTTGCCGGTTTATTATGTCCCCTTTTCAGTGCTGGACAATTAACAAGTTGGTAGGTTGGGTAGAGCGTAGCGAAACCCAACGATTTCAATGGCCATAGATAATGCCGTTGGGTTGATAAGGCCAACCCAACCTACGGCCTAAAGAGTTTTTATGAAAGAATATATCGTCTCGATAAATTTTCACACCGTGCCTTCGGTAACAGGTGACCAAATGTCTGAGCTCTTGGGAGTGAAAAGCTCAGCGCTTGTCAGCAGGGAGGCAGATGGCAAGATACTATGGAGGCTGGAATCTGTCGCAGATGAAGCTTCGCCCTTAACTGTTCACATTGAGTCCGTTGCATCTATGCTCTCTCCGAGTGTGGTAGTTAGGAAGGATAGCACTGTTAAGGATATATACCTCGATATTGCCGTGCTCCACCAGCAAGATGTGGTGGCACCTACCGTAGAATTCCCTGACAGTTGCCTTGATGTGATCAGGACTTGCTTCCCGGATATTGAGGTCGAGATAGTATGTTACCCATGTTGTGACGATGAGGAGGGGGATAATGGGGACACATCCCGTTAAATTCTGTACTACGGTCCGTCTGTTGGCCGCTTCATCAGCAAAGACCCTACAGGCTTTGCAGGCCTTCATTCTCTCCAATATTCTGTTGACTTTCAGCCCCTTTAGGACGATAATTAAGGCCGCGTCTTTACGGGCGCGTGCCTTTCATTAAAAAAATTCCCGGAGGGTCGAGATGGCGGTAAAGAGAATCGGTGAGCTACTTATAGAGGCGGGCCTCATAAACGAAGAGCAGCTGAACCAGGGCCTTGCGGCGGCCAAGGAAAAGAAGATGAAGGTCGGGGCCGCGCTGGTGGAGCTCGGTTTCGCCTCGGAGATGGACATCGCCCAGACGCTCGGATACCAGCTGAACATACCGTTCGCCGACTTCTCTTCCCTCGATGTGGACCCGACGGCCTCGGAGAGGGTGAAGCTGGAACTCGCCCAAAAGAACGTGCTCTTCCCGGTGGAGGTAACGCCGCAGGGCATGACCGTGGCCATGTCCGACCCGCTTAACCTTGCCGCCATCGACGACATCAGATTCGCCACGGGCCTGCAGGTAATCCCGCTTGTCGCTACCACTTCCGACGTAAACGCGGCCATAAAGAAGTACTACTTGAAGGAAGAGCCCGTTGCAGAAGCCGCCGGGGCGCCGGGGGTTGCCGCGGCACCCGCGGAGGAGGTCGAAGAGCTGGTACCCGGCAAGAAGGACAGGCTGGTCGAGCTGGTACGCGAGAAGGAAGATGTCGACATAGAGGAGGTAACAAAGAAGAGCTCCGCCCCTCCCATAGTGAGTCTGGTGGAGACGCTCTTTATCGCGGGCGTGGACCAGATCGCGAGCGACATACACCTCGAGCCGCAGGAGAAGGCCGTAAAGGTGAGGTTCAGGATCGATGGCGTGATAAAGAGCGCCAAGCAGCTGCCCAAATGGGTGCAGGGCCCGGTCACCGCGAGGCTCAAGTCCATGGCCAAACTGGACGTCGGGGAGACCAGGGTCCCGCAGGAGGGCAGGATGAAGCTCAGGGTGGGAGACAAGGTTTTAGAGGTCAGGGTCCGGACCCTGCCGGGACGGTACGGGGAGATGGTGGGGCTTGGGCTGCTCGAACCCCAGAGCACTATCCCGGAGCTTAAAAGCCTCGGCCTTAATCAGGCCGACGAACAGCGCTTGATGGACACCATAAAGGCCCGGCAGGGCGTTGTGCTCGTGACCGGCCCGGTGGGCGCGGGAGGCACCACACTCCTCTATGCCATGCTGGAGCAGGTAAAGAACGACAGTATAAAAGTGGTCACGCTGGAAGACCCGCCGAAGTACGAGGTCAAGGACATAAACCAGATGGCCATAAGCGATACGACGGGGTTGAGTTTCTCCGAGGGGCTGCACTTCGTCCTGAAACACGACGTAGACGTGATACTGGTGGCGGAGATGCGGGACAGCGCGACGGCCATGGAGGCCTTTATGGCCGCCATAGCGGGGCGTCTGATATTCTCCGCCCTCCATACGGTCGACGCGGCATCGGCAATTACCCAGCTTAAGAGTATCGGCGTACCCGTCCACCTTATCGCCTCGGCGCTTAAGGGGATAGTGGCGCAGAGGCTCGTAAGGAGGTTGTGTGCGAAGTGCAGGGAGCAGTACGCACCCGACGCCGAGGAGCTCAGAAGCGTCGGTATCACCAAGCCGATCCAGGCCAAGCTCTACCGCGCAAAGGGTTGCGACGAGTGCAAGGGGACCGGTTATATGGGCAAGACGGGCATCTTCGAGGTGCTGACGGTCGACGCCACCATGGAGAGCCTCATAGACTCCGACGCCTCCGAGCAGCAGATAAGAAAGGCCGCCGCGGCCGCCGGCATGAAGGGGCTGCTCGACGACGGCTTGAGGAAGGTCGGCCAGGGCATAACGAGCATCGACGAGGTGGCCAGGGTGGTGCACCCGCCGAAGGAGTTAACCCAGGCCCCGCCGCCCCCCCCGGCCCCGCAGGCCTCGCCCGCTCCGGCGGCTCCGCCCAAGGTGGCTCCCCCCCAAGCGGCTCCCCCTAAGGCCTGAGGGCCGCCCGGCACCATGGCGCGGCCCCACGATAGGCGCCCAGGATAAAAGCCCCGAGTTTACACCCCACGGCCCACTCTTCCGGCAAACTCTTTGCCCTTGACAGTCCATTTGTATTAAGAATAGAATCAAGCTGAACTTCACCTTGAGAGATCTTAAATAATGAATGAATGGGACGAATTTCTGGTTGCGTTACGCGAGGCCTCCTGGCGCGTAGGGGAGTTCCTCCGTAAGCACCTCACGAGGCTTATAGAGCCGCTGAGGCTCGCGTGTATCGGCCTTGTGGTCTACTGGCTCTATTTGTTCACGGAGGTCGAGACCTACCCGAGGTTCGACTGGCTCGTCTTAGTGGACCTGGAGCAGATGACGGCCACCGCCATCCTCGTCTTCGGCATGATCGCCACCCTGTTCCTGGTCCTCGGCGTGGTCTTCACGGTAAAGTTCCTGCACAACCTCCTGCTGGGTTTGGTGATGAGGCCGTTTCCCTATTACGTCAACAATGTCGCGAGTCTGGTGGTATTCATGCTGATGCTCTGGCCGCTTTACGCCGGGGTCGAGCCGGTCAAGACGGCGGCTGTAACGGCGCACTACCAGTTCCGTGGCGTTATGCTCATGGCCAGGGGACTTAATCCCTCGCAGTATGAATTCGATATGGGAGCGCACGACTTGAGGGATGCGGATAAGGCCATGGCGGGGGGCATAGACGTGAAGATAGAGTACCTTGAGGCGGAGTTGGAGGCCCTGAAAGCGCAGCGCGGTTACGAGTAGTAAGCCCGTCTTCTACCGGTCTTTCCCGAGCCACCCCTTTAAAATGAGCTTCGCGGCCCTCTTATCGAGCGGCTCGTTATTGTTCCCGCATCTCGGGTCCTGCGTGCACGAAGGGCACGATATCTCGCACTGACAGTCCTCCATCATGCGGAGCGTCGTACGGAACCACTCCTCGGCCACCTCATAGCCCCTCTTCGTGAGCCCTATGCCGCCCTCGTGCGCGTCGTATATGAATATGGCCGCGCGTCCGAGCTGGGGGTTGGCGGCGTAGCTGACCCCGCCGAGGTCCATCCTGTCGCAGAGCGCGAAGAGAGGGAGCGTGGCGATGGCCGCGTGCTCGACGGCATGGAGCCCGCCGCCGGGCCCGAAACCCTTCTCCTTCGCCTCCTCCAGAAGCCCGTCCGCGACCTCCATCCAGATGCCGGCGGTGGTAAATATCTGAGAGGGGAGTTCGAGCGATACCTCGCCGAGTTCCTCGCGGGTGTAGATATGCTTCTTCCTGTAGCCGAGCACGGTCTCGGTGACGCGGAGCCTGCCTCTGTTGACCGTTACGCTTCCGACCGTCCTTTTCTCGTCGACCGATATTATCTCGGTCTCCTCGTCGGTTATGGCGCGCGTGTAGTACTCTATCTCGTCGGCGGCGCGGCAGAAGACGGTGGCCGTGCCCATGTCGAGCTTCCGTACTTTATAGATCTTTCCCCTGTGGAGGTAGATAGCTCCGGGGTGGAGTTCTCTCAGCACCCTTGCCGAGCTCGACTCGCCGAGGAGCCCTCTGCCCTCTTCAATGATACGATAGATCTCCCCGGCCTGCCTTATGGAGACCTCGCGATGGGGATATTTTTTGCGCGGGTACCAGACGTCCCCCTTCTGCCAGTGCCGGACCCTGCTCCTGGTTTCGAGCTCTTCAAGTATCGGCACGAGCGGCGGCACGTCGTAGACCCGGTCGTCCGCCCTGAGCGGCATTTCCGCCGCGGCGCAGGGGAGGTGGGCCCTCAAGATGGACTCGTTCGAGTTGTCGAGCACGGCGGCCTCAACGCTCCGGCGGAAGAAGTCCTTAGGGTGGCGCATGAAGTACTGGTCCAGCGCGTCCTCCATGGCGACCATCACGATGAGCGAGTCCCGCCCCTTCCTCCCGACCCTGCCGCTCCTCTGCCAGGTGGAGCTGACCGTTCCGGGGTAGCCGACGAGGATGCAGACGTCGAGCCCCCCTATGTCCACCCCGAGCTCCAGCGCGCTCGTGGAGATAACCCCCGAGAGCTCGCCGCTGAAGAGGCGGCCCTCTATCTCTCGCCTTTCATCCGGGAGAAACCCGGCCCTGTACGAACTTACCTTGTCACGGATGTCCGGAGCCCCTTCGAGCACCCAGGCGTGCATAAGCTCGGTGACCTTCCGGGCCTTGGTAAAGGCGATAGTCTTAAAGCCCGCCCGGACCGAGTCGGTGAAGAGCTTTGTCGCTACGGTGTAGGGGCTCAGCTCCGGAATGGGGTTAAGGAACAAAAAGTTCTTCCGGCCCTGCGGGGCGCCGCTCGTGTCTATCACCTCGAACTCCACGCCCGCGAGCATGCGGGCCAGCTCGCCGGGGTTGGCTATGGTGGCGGAGCAGGCGATAAAGACCGGCTCGCTTCCGTAGAGCGCGGCGATGCGGCGGAGGCGTTTTAGGACTTGAGCCACGTGCGAGCCGAACACCCCGCGGTAGGTGTGTATCTCGTCCACTATGACGAACTTCAAGGACGAGAAGAATTTTTGCCACTTCTCGTGGTAGGCGTTTATCCCGAGGTGCAGCATGTCCGGGTTGGTGAATAGAACGGAGGGGGGGTTCTCCCTTATCTTCTTCCGCCTGTACTGGGTGGTGTCGCCGTCGTATATCTCGGCGGTGTTCTCAAAAGGAAGCGATGAGCTAAGCTCCCTCAAGGCCTTCAACTGGTCCTGCTCGAGCCCCTTAAGCGGGAAGAGATAGAGGGCGCGGCTGCCGGGTTCTTTAAGAAGCGTTTCGAGTACCGGGAGGTTATAGACGAGGCTCTTGCCGCTGGCGGTCGGGGTCATGACCACGACGTTACGGCCTTGCCTTACGAGTTCAATGCCGCGAGCCTGGTGGCTGTAGAGTTTTTCTATGCCGAGCCCCCTTAGCGAACCCTCGATCTCCTTGGGCAGGTTGCCGTCTCCCTTCGGTACTCCGTAGGAGGGAGGGACAGGCTCTATCCGCTCGTGGTGGACGAAGGTCCCGAGGTCGTCCCGTTCCTTAAGATTTTTTATGAAGCTCGTGATATTCATGGGTATTTCCTGGGTCTATATGGAGGGGTTGCTATCTCCGGGAGAGGTGGTATTCGAGCCTTTTCTTTATTTTTTCCGGGTCGGCCCTGAGCCCGCGCGTGTCCATGGAAAGGAGCAGCCTTGTCGTCCCACCCCCCCCCGAGACCCCGGCCTCCTCTACCCTGAAGGCGACGAGGTACCAGCCGCCGAAGCACCGGAGGCTCATTGCCACGAGTACGAAGATACCGGCAATGTAGAGGAGCCAGACGCCTGGGTCGTACCGGTAGCTCAGGATGGACGACTCCTCGACGCTTATGAAGGTTATGGTCTTATCGTCCACCGTAAGCGAGTGGTGGAGATCGAGCCTTCCGAACTCTTCGGTTTTTCTCTTATCTCCCTCGCTGGTAATCCTCTTTACCATGACGAAGGGGGTTATCTCCTCCTTCGTTCCGTCGAGCTTGAAGAGCGTCCCGGTCCTCATGGTGCCGAACTTCAACTCCCCGTCGAGCCCCGGGACGAGGAGTTTTTCTCCCGCCTCGGCCTCGAGGAAGATGGGGTTTCTGTCGACCATGAGCTTCATGGTCTGGTTGAAGGACATCTGGTAGAACGTATAGCCCTCGAACTTCAAGGGGTCGTTCACCTCGATGGTCTTCTCGTGGACGGTGAGGTCTCCCTTGACCACCCTGAGCCGTGACTTCCAGTCCTTCGGGAAGAGGGAGTCGTCTTTTATCTCATAGGAGACGTCCTTCCAGCCGAGCGCCACGGCGAGCCGCGATACCTTGTCCCGGGGGTAGTCGAGGTGGGGGGAGCGCGTGTACTCGGTTATGAACTCGTCGAGGACGAGTTGGAAGTCGGGCTCCGGGTGGTCGGCCGAGCGGAGCCAGCCGAGTTCTTCGGGCATCCCGGGCATCTCGGAGACTATCCGGGTTGGCTCGCCCGGACGGAGCGTGACCATCCCCTCCACGACGAAGAGGCCGCTCAGCATGAAGCCCAGGAAGCAGGCTATGATGCCGGTATGATAGAGCCAGGTGAGCCACCTGTAGGAAAGCCCCTTTTCCATAACGCACCACTCCTCGCTCGAAAGCGGCCTGAAGCCGAGCTTCTCTTTTAACGCCTTAGTGGTTTCGGCCTCGGCCTCGCCTTTTGCCATGGGCATGTCGATTGTGAACTGCGGCTCGAACGACTGCGGTACGCTCCTGCCCTGGCGCGTAAGCACCATGAGTCTCTCGTACGAGCACACGGCGAGGTTCAGCAGGAGCACGAAGGCCGCTACGAGGAAGACCGGCCCGTCGAAGATATTAAGGAGCCCCAAGAGGCGCACCCCCCCGGAGAACCCCCCGCCCGCATCCGAGTAAGCGTCCATGTTCCCGCCCTGCGGGAATACGGTGCCCAGGACGTAGAAGAGGCAGAGGAGGCCGATAAGGTATACCGAGGTCCGGAGCGAAGCGAGCCTCTTGTACAGGCGGCTGCGTATATCCCCGAGCCGGGTGCGGGAGTTTCTTTTCTCCGTAGTGCTCATGAGGCGTAGAGGTGCAGGCTCGGTATGCCCAGGAGCCTGGCGAGCCAGTTAACTCCGAGGAACGTCATCATCATGCAGACGAAGCCCAGGAGGTTCAGGAGCGAGGCCGGAAGGCCTCGCCATGACGGGACCGCCATCGCGTGGAGGTACATGGTGAAGACCGACCATGTGATAAGCGACCAGGTCTCCTTCGGGTCCCAGCTCCAGTACCTCCCCCACGCCTCGTTGGCCCATGCCGCGCCCGAGAATATGGCGAAGGTGAGCGGCGGGAAGCCGAAGATGACGAGCCTCTGCGCGGTCTTCCGGAACTCCTCTATAGTGGAACTGTCGAGCCCGTAAGATGAGGCGAGCCCCCGTTTAATGAGCGGTTTCAGTGTCAGGTAGGTGCCCTCTATGGAGCAGCTGACGATGAAGACCGCGTACGCGAAGAAGGCGAGGACCACGTGCCACTCGAACCACACGCTTTGGAGCGGCGGCGAGAGCGGGTTCACGGCCGGGGAGCGTGAAGTGAGCGCGTAGAAGCAGGCGCCTGCGGCCAGGAGCGTTACGAAGGCGCCGGGGAGGTAGACCTCCCGCCACTTGCGCGCGACGAAGAGGTATGTGACGGCCGCGCTCCAGGCGAACCACGACAGGCTTTCATAGAGGGTCTGGAACGGGGCCCTTCCCCCCTCGAAGGTCCGAAGGAGGATCTGCGCGGTGTGTATGAGCACCGCGGCCCAGACAAGCCCCTTGGCGGTCCTGCCCGCCGCTCTGCCGCCCGTGGCCGCGTGAAGCGCGAAGAAGAGGAAGGCCACGGCATAGATTAGCGCCACGAGCCAGAAAAGCTTTAACTCCACGCCCAGCAGGTAGGCATTACGTGAAAGTATCATTTCCGCAGTCATATCATACGTTTATAGCATATTTTTATTTGGTTTGACAAGCGTCTTGTTTGGGGGTATGATTTGACGGAGGGGGGAGGAACGGCCCCCTTCATATCCGATGGTATCCTATAAAACGTTTAAGGAGAGTGTTTTGCCATGTCTGCTTTAAGGTGCGACAGTTGCGGAAAAGAGATGTCGAGGGGGGGGTTGAAGTACGTGGTCGAGATAAGGAGTTTCGCGGACTTCGACGGCTACCTCGAGGAGTACCCCGGGGACGTGGAGGAGGGTATAGCGGACCTTATCGACGCCATGGATGGCGCTGATTCGAAGGGGCTCGAAGACGACGTCTATCAGGAGATAGTCTACATACTCTGCAAGGAGTGCCGGGACAAGTTCGCGAGCGACCCGTTCCAGAGTGGCCGCCTCTCGTTCGAAGAGGAGGAGGTCAAGGGCACGGTCCACTGACCGGTCATTGTCGGGTGGGCCGGGCCCACTATGCGATTTTTCAGCCGCGTTCTTTAAAGGCCCGCCGAAGTCGGCGGGCCTTTTTTCGTTTCCTTACATGCTCTCTATGGTGTCTAATATGCACGACAAGCTTACGGGAACCCCTCATCCACCCGGTGCGTCAGCGGCAGAGTACTTCTCCGCCGACTATACGGAGGCGCGGGAGAAGTTCCTTGAGGCATGCAGACTGGCCGGAGCAAGGGTGGAGAGCTTTAAGAATCCGAATGCCGGTCCGAAGGGGGAAGCGCTCTATACGGATGTGGCCCTGCCGGGCCCGGCGGATGCGAAGGCAGTACTGGTGCTCGGCTCCGGCACGCACGGGGTGGAGGGTTTCTGCGGCTCCGCCATCCAGACAGGGCTGCTCCGCGGCGGGATTGCGGATAGGTTGAGACCCGGCCTGCGCGTCGTCATGATACATGCCCTGAACCCTTATGGCTTCGCGCATCTCAGGCGGTTCAACGAAGATAACGTCGACTTGAACCGCAATTTTCTCGACCATTCCAAGCCATATCCCGAAAACCCCTATTACGATGCGCTGGCCGACGCCATCGAGCTCGAAACCTATAATACCATGGCGCTGGCAAACTCTGTTACGCGGCTTATGTGGTACCGGGCGATGCATGGTAAGAAGGCGCTCAGGGAAGCGATAAGCAGCGGGCAGTATAACCACCCTCATGGTCTTTTTTACGGGGGTCGATTCGAGACATGGTCGAACAAGACCTTACGGACGATCATCAGACGCTATATTCATCCTGCGGCCCATGTGGCCTTTGTGGATTTTCACACGGGCCTTGGTCCCTACGGGCACGAAGAGATAATACTGAACGAACCGGCGGAATCGCCTGCTTACCGACGCGCAAAGGCCTGGTGGGGAGAGAGAGCCAGGACGACAAAAACCGATGAATCTTTCTCTGCCGACCTTTCCGGCACACTAAAGCTCGTCTTCTCCGTGATGCTTCCGGACGCCGAGGTTACGGCCGTATCCCTCGAATTCGGTACAGTGTCGCGCAAGGAGGTTTTTAAGGCCCTGCAGGCCGAAAACTGGCTGCATCACCACGGAGAGAAGAACAGCCCGCTTGCAGGCAAGATAAAGGCGGAGATGCGCCGGGCCTTTTACCCGGATACGGATGACTGGAAGGCCCGTGTCTGGTTACAGGGGAAAGATGTCGTAGAAGAGGCGCTTGCAGGCCTTACGGAACAAATGAATAAATAGAATAACCCGGAAGAGCGCCTATATATACGCGCCGCCACCCCCTACCACCCGGCCTTTAACCTCTCCGCGAGCATGGAGGGGAGGCCGCTATCCATAATTTTTCTCGCCGTAAGCTCTATATCGTAGGCCACCCTGTGGGACTCTATCTCCATGCGCTCTGAATCGAAGGTAAGGAACGCGGCCCTCGGGTCCCCGTCCCGGGGTTGACCTACGCTGCCGGGGTTTACGAGATAGTTCGAGCCCACGTTCATCTCAAGTGTCTCGTCCATCCGGACCGTTACTCTGCCCCCGGTCTCGACGTATGCCACCCTTACGTGGGTGTGTCCGAAGAAGCAGAGGCCCGGACCGCCCGTCTCTTCAAGGAGCCTGAAGTTGTCAACGGCGTCGCGGGGGCCCAGTATGTAGCCGTCCGTGTCGTTTACCCGGCCGTGTACTGCGAGAAATTTTTTTCCGTTTTTTTCTCCCTCTCCGGCCTCCTCTCCGGTTTCTATCTCAATGGCCCGGGGCAACTTTTCGATAAACGCCCGGTTCTCTTCGGTGAGTTTTTCGCGCGTCCAGAGGAGCGCTTCGGCCGCTATCGGGTTGAACCCGCCCGGCTCCTCCACCCCCGATGCGCGCGAGTCGTGGTTCCCCATGACGCACCGTATGCCGCGCGCTCTTATGAGCTCCACGCACTCGTTCGGGTCGGCGTTATAGCCGACGAGGTCCCCGAGGCAGAGCGTCTCGTCCGTGCCGAAGGCGTCTATTTCACTAAGGACTGCGGTGAGGGCTTCGAGGTTGGAGTGCGGGTCGGATATTACGGCGTAGCGCATCTGTGGTTCCGGCTAAGCGGGCTCTTAGTTCCCCGCGTCTATCATGAAGAAGTCAACGGCCTCGGGCTGGTCTTCCAGCTCGGAGGTCTCGGTCGGCGCGGTTCCTTCCTTGAAGACCTCGAACACCGGGTTCTCGGTCGATGAGTTGGCGAGGAGCCCGGTCCTGGGGTCTATCTTGGCGAACTCCACCCCGTCGGGTATGGGAAAATTTTCCTTGGGGACGCCTTCAAGCGCACTCTTCATGAAGCCGACCCATATGGGGGAGGCCGCCTTCGAGCCCGTCTCGTGCCTCCCGAGGGGGTACTCCTCGTCGTAGCCTATCCAGGTGCCTGCCACAAGGCCGGGCACGAAGCCCATGAACCAGGCGTCGTTCAGGTTGTTCGTCGTGCCGGTCTTGCCCGCGGCCGGCCTCTTGAGCGCCTTTGCCCTCCAGCCCGTACCGTTCTCGACCACACCCTTAAGGAGGTTGGTGATTATGTAAGAGGTCTGCGGGCTCAGCACCTCCTTGTGGGACGGGATGTTCTCCTCGAGCACGTTTCCGTGCCTGTCGGTGATCCTGGTTATGAAGATGGGTTCCGCCCTCCTGCCCATGGCCGCTAAGGTGCCGAACGCCCGGGTCATCTCGAGGAGCGATACCGCCGAGGAGCCGAGGGCGAGCGAGAGGTCACGGGTGAGCGGGGCCTCTATGCCGAGCTTCCTCGCGTACCCGATGGCGCGGCCCACGCCTATCTCCTGCAATACCTTTATGGTGACGACGTTTCTCGACTTGGTCAACGCGTTCCTTATGGTGGTGGGGCCGTAGAACTTCTCACCGAAGTTACGCGGCTTCCACGTCCACTCCTCGGTTTCCGTCTCCGTCTCGGCCTCGGGGTCTTCGGAGTCAACGTCGACCTGGCGCTCTTCCTCGAAGACGAGGGGGGAGTCCACTACTATGGTGGCCGGAGTGAATTCGGAGTCCAGGGCGGCGGTGTATATGATGGGCTTGAAGGCCGAGCCGGGCTGTCTCTGCGCCTGTATGGCCCTGTTGAACTGGCTCTTGGAGAAGTCCCCGCCCCCGACCATTGCCTTGACGTAGCCGGTCTCCGGCTCCATGGCCAGCAGGGCGGCTTGAGCGAGCGGCTCCTGTTCGAGTTTTAGCGGGATAGGGGAGGATTCGGTCTCGGGGAGCCCCCTTACCATGACCTCCACCACGTCGCCCACGTTGAATATGGTCTGGAGTTTTACGTCCTTGCCCCCGTCCGGGTCGGTGGTGGGGTTGTAGAGGCCGGCCCAGGCCATGTCCCTGTGCTCGATAACTCCCTTGCGACTGCCTATGTCCACCTTAAGCCGCCGGCCCTTCTTGTCCACGTCCGTTATGACGGCCCGGTATATGCCGCCTATCTCAAGCGGCCTTTTGGAAAGCTTCTTGTCCGTCTCCTCGCGTAAGGCCTCTATCTCCTCGGCCGACTTGAGCGACACTGCCGCCCCACGGTAGCCCCTCCTCTTGTCGTGCGCCCTGAGCCCCCGGCGCACCGCATCGTTGGCGGCCTTCTGCATCTCCACGTCCATTGTGGTGTAGACCTGCAACCCCCCTTTGTAGAGGAGGTCCTCGCCGTACTTCTCCTCGATGTAGCGCCTTACGTGCTCGGTGAAGTAGGGGCCCGCCCACATGCTCTTTGTCCGCTTGGGCTTCAGCTTGAGCGGCCGGTTTATCGCCTCCTCGGCCACTTCCCTGGTCGTAAAGCCTTCTTCGAGCATACGCGTGAGGACGAGCTCCTGGCGCTGCTTGGCGAGTTCGGGGTTGGTGTAGGGAGAGTACCTGCTCGGGGCCTTGGGGAGGATCGCGAGCAGCGCCGACTCGGCCAGGTCGAGCTCCTGCACGTCCTTTCCGAAGTAGTTCTCCGAGGCGGCCTGCACGCCGTAGGCGCCGTTACCCAGGTATATCTGGTTCAAATAGAGGTGGAGGATCTCCTCCTTGGTGAGGTGCTTCTCTATACGGTAGGCCAGCACGGCCTCGCGTATCTTCCTCGATATCTTTCTCGCCGGGCTAAGGAAAAAGCTCCGGGCCACCTGCTGGGTGATGGTGGAGCCGCCCTGGACTATCCGCCCGGCCAGGATGTTTTTGTAGAGCGCCCTCATGATGCTCCGGTAGTCCACCCCCTTGTGCTCGAAGAACTTGGCGTCCTCGGCCGCGAGGAAGGCGTTTATCGTGTGCCGGGGGATGCTGGCGAACGATACGACGATCCGCCGCTCTATGTAGAACTCGCCTACGGTCTGCTCGTCCTGGGAGTAGACCTTTGTTATGAGGTTCGGGGTGTAGTCCACGAGCGAACGCATGGAGGGAAGGTCTCTCGTCAGGTAGAAGAAGGTGCCAAGACCCGCAAGAAGTGAGGCCAGGGCCAGCCCGGCCATCGAGTAGAGAACTATCTTTCCCTTGCTCATCCCGCTCGCGGGGGTTTTGTCGATACTTTTATTATCCTTTTTTTCCATGTCACCTATAACAGAATAGTATAGCAAGAACAGGGTGATAAAACAAGGGGGTAGGCGCCCGGATGTCTTCTCCCGCCCCCGCCCCCCCCCTTGGGATTGAAAGTTTTCGTCCGTTGGGTTAAATTATACGTATGCGTACGGTTTGGCTGAGACGGGGAGTTGCAAGGCCGGGGGTGCGGACCCTTGCGTCCTTATTTACGGTCCTGGCGTTCGCGGGCTGCGCGCCGACCCTTAAGACCCCCGAGGTCTCGGGAGAGGAGGCACGGGTCGAGGCCGAGAAGCAGCGGGAGATGGCTTTTAGCGTCTTCACCAAGAGGTGGACACGGCTCATGGGTATCTCGATGCCGCTCCTTGTCGCTGGCGCAGGTTTCTGCCGGGACGACCTCCGGTCTTCTTACGGCTTCCTCGTGCACGACAGCTTCTCCTACGGCGAGGACTTCAGGGATATCGCGGAAAGCCGATTCGGGTTCGGGGACGGCGTTGCCGTACGCTACGTGCATCCGGAACTCGCCGCCGCCGGGGCGGGCCTCATGGCCGGGGACAGGCTCGTCTCGATAAACGGGGTGGATGTTAATACCGGAACGAAGGGGCTCGGGCTGGAAGGGAAAGCGGGGAAGAAGAGGAAGGGGCCCGCCGCGAAGGCAAGGGAGCTTATAGAGAAGTCGGCCTTGGAGCATGCACCCTTGACCCTTGAAGTCGAGCGGGACGTCGCCGCCTTCGAGGTGATTGTGGAGGGTGTCGAGGCGTGCGGCTATAACGTAGGGCTTTCGACAACCGACGCGGTCAACGCCTTTGCCGACGGGCGGAACGTGGTCGTCACCACCGGGATGATGCGCTTTACCGAGAGCGACGGGGAACTCGTACTGGTCGTCGGCCACGAGATAGCCCATAACGCCTTCGGCCACATAGACAAGCTATACGGCAACTCCTTCATTGGACTGCTCGTGGATATAATCATAGTCGCCACGACCGGTGTCGACACCCAGGGCCTCTTCTCGAAGATGGCCGGGCAGGCCTACTCCCGGGAGTTCGAGGCCGAGGCGGACTACGCGGGGCTCTATATAGCGGCCCGGGGCGACTACGATATAACCGGCGCGGCGAATTTTTGGCGGCGCATGGCCGTCGAGCACCCCGGCGCCATAAAGGATAATTTTTCCTCCACCCACCCGAGCGCCCCGAGGCGTTTCCTCGCCATCGAGAGCACGGTGGAGGAGATAGAGGAGAAGCGCCGCCGGGGCGAGCCGCTCGTGCCCGAGGAGAAGAAGAGGGAAGAAATGGAAAAAAAGGAAGAAAAAGGGGGAGGGGACTGACCCCGGGAGCATGCGAGTTGAAAATAATCGCCGTTTGCGTTAAATTATCTCTATGGTAAGGATTGAAGACATACTGGACAGCGTGGCCTCCTACCACCCGTCCGCCGACCTCGACGTGATAAGGAAGGCCTACGTCTTCTCGGGCATGGTCCACGAGGGGCAGACGCGCATGTCCGGGGAGCCCTACATGAGCCACCCCGTCGAGGTCGCGCAGATACTCACCACACTCAAGATGGACGTCCAGGCCGTGGCCACGGCCTTCCTCCACGATACCGTCGAGGACACGCAGACCACGATCGAGAAGATAGAGGAGCTTTTCGGCAGCGAGATCTCGCTCCTCGTCGACGGTCTTACCAAGATAAGCCGCATGACGTTCGACAAGAAGGCGGACCGCGAGGCCGAGAACTTCCGCAAGATGATCCTTGCCATGTCCAGGGACATAAGGGTGCTCTTGATAAAGCTCGCCGACAGGCTCCATAACATGAGGACCCTCCAGGCCCTCCCGCCGGACAGGCAGAGAAAAATAGCCCAGGAGACGCTCGACATATACGCCCCGCTCGCCAACAGGCTCGGGATCGGCTGGATCAAGGCCGAGCTGGAGGACCTCGCCTTCATGTACCTCGATAGCGTTAAC
>JAZGJJ010000149.1 GCA_036482575.1 Thermodesulfobacteriota bacterium | reverse complement strand
GGGAGAGGTTGCTGGCCGTACCAAGTATCAGTATCGATACCGACTGGTTCTACAGGAGGGGCGGCCGGGCGTTCCTGCGCTTTGCGAAGGAACTGGTAGCCCCGGTCGACGAGTGCGTGAGCAACCTCTATAAGTGCGTGCTCCGGTATACGACGAAGACGGCCTCTGGCTCGCTCCGCTTCGACCTCGCCGCGGTCGACGCCGTTGTGAACGGGGTGGCGCGGATGGTGGTGGAACTCGCCTCGGTTATGCGGCGGCTTCAGACCGGGCAGCTCCGCGACTACGCGGTATGGATACTAACCGGCCTATTTGTATTCCTTAACGTGGTGCTTTTCTTATCCTGAGCCCCGTACGGGTAAAATGTCCATTACGGTATCCTCTCCCGCGAAGGTAAATCTGTTCCTGAAAGTCCTCGGCAAGAGGGAGGACGGCTACCATGAGATACGCTCCCTTATCCAGCCTATATCTCTCTCGGACGAACTGACAATCGAGGCCGTTCCGGGCGATACCGTCACGGTCACCTGCGACAGTGCGGCCGTGCCTACGGGCCGGGAGAACCTCGCCTGGCGGGCGGCGGAGCTCTTCCTTGAGAGGACGGGGCTTAAGATGGCCGTTCGGATAGATATAGTTAAAAAGATACCCGTGGCCGCCGGGCTCGGCGGGGGCAGCTCTAACGCGGCCTTGGTCTTGAGGGGTTTGAACGAGCTGCTCGGTACCGGCCTCGGCGAGGAGGAGCTAATGGATATCGCCGCCTCCATAGGCTCGGACGTGCCGTTTTTTATCCCCGGCGGCCCGGCCGTCGTAAGTGGCAGGGGCGAGATTTTGGAGAAAACGACGCTCCCGGCCTACGAATACGTCCTCATAAATCCTGGATTCGAGGTCTCCGCCCGCTGGGCGTATGATAATTTGGACTTGACAAAAAAAGGTGGAGATAATATTCTATTATATTCAGGAAAATCCCTCGGGGTGCCGGAGGGCATAAAGGCCTACCTCTATAACGACCTCGAGGGGGGGGTGCTTAAAAAACACCAGGAAATATCGATACTTAAGGGGTTGCTCGACGGTGCGGGGGCGCTCGGCTCGCTTATGAGCGGAAGCGGCCCCACGGTGTTCGGTGTCTTTACGGACGGGGACCTGGCCGCCCGCGCCATGGAAGATCTGGAAAGACAAATAGATAGCCCCGCCGCCATATTCCATGCAAGGGGGCTCGCAAGGGGGCTCTAAACCCTTGCGTTTCTGTCCGGAGTTTCTTCGGGCGAAGGTATGAAGCTGTTGCGGATCGCGAACTGCGGAAATCGCTTGGGGCGTCGCCAAGCGGCAAGGCACGGGGTTTTGGTCCCCGCATTCGGAGGTTCGAATCCTCCCGCCCCAGCCAGATAAAGACCGGCCAAGGAGCCGACCATGCTCGACAAGGTAAGGATATTCACCGGAAGGTCCAACCCGGTTATCGCCGAGGGGATATGCACCGCGCTCGGGGTGGAGCTCGGCAAGGCCGAGGTCAAGACCTTCAGCGACGGTGAGATAAGCGTCGACATCCAGGAGAGCGTCAGGGGGATGGAGATATACGTCGTGCAGTCGCTCTGCACCCCGTGTAACGACAACCTGATGGAGCTTCTGATAATGCTCGATGCGCTCAAGAGGGCGTCGGCCTATTCGATAACGGCGGTGATACCGTACTACGGTTACGCGAGGCAGGACAGGAAGGTCGCGCCCCGCACACCCATTTCGGCCAAGCTCGTGGCCGATCTGATAGAGGTGGCGGGCGCGACGCGCGTTGTCTGCATGGACCTGCACGCCGGGCAGATTCAGGGCTTTTTCAACATACCGGTCGACAACCTCTACGCCACGCCGGTGCTCCTTCCTTATATAAAGGGACGCTTTACCGACGAGATAGTGGTCGTCTCCCCGGACGCCGGAGGCGTGGAGAGGGCCAGGGCGTTCGCGAAGAGGCTTGAGGCGGGGCTGGCGATAATCGACAAGAGGAGGCCCTCGCAGAACGTCTCCGAGGTAATGCACATCATAGGCGAGGTCGAGGGCAGGGTAGCGGTGCTCCTCGACGACATGGTGGACACCGCCGGTACCATGACGCAGGCCGCCGCGGCCTTGCAGGAGCACGGGGCCAAGGAGATATACGCGTGTTGCACGCACGCCGTACTCTCCGGCCCGGCCATGGAGAGGATAGAGAACTCCCCCTTGAAGGAGGTCGTCGTGACCGACACGATACCCAACAGGTGCGACGACGGGTGCGGCAAGATCAAGTACATACCGGTCGGGCCGCTCCTCGGTGAGGCGATAAAGAGGATACACTTCGGCGAGTCGGTAAGCTCCCTCTTTGTCTGAGGGGCCGGCGAGTACGTATTAAACACAGGAGGAAGAAGATGGAAGAGATAGAACTTTCCGCCCGGCCAAGGGAGGAGACAGGGAAGGGGGCGACCGGAAGGCTCAGGAGAGACGGCTTCATCCCCGCGGTCCTTTACGGGCCGAACGTGAAGAAGAGTTTGTCCCTTACGCTCAACGCCAGAGAGATAGACAAGATACTGCACGGCCACGCGGGCGGCAACGTGCTCATGAGCCTCAAGCTCGAAGGGAGTAAGGCGAAGAAGGTGATGTTCAAGTCCCTCGACCGCCACCCCGTGATGGACGACGTCCGTCACATCGACCTGATGGAAATCCTCATGGACAAGGCCGTTACCGTGCCGGTCCCGATACACGTGGTGGGCAAGTGCGAGGGCGTGGAGTTCGGCGGCATACTGCAGCAGGAGATGAGGGAGATAAAGGTTGAGTGCCTCCCGAGCCACATACCGGACTCCATAGACGTGGACGTGACCGCACTCGTCATAGGAAGCACGCTGCACATAAAGGATATTACCCTTCCAGCGGACCTGAAGGCCGTTGACGACCCCGAGCTTACGGTTATAAGGGTGGCCGCGCCGATAGCCGAGGTGGAGGAGAAGACACCGGAGGAGCTCGAGGCCGAACTTGCCGAAAGCTTCGAGGAGAAGGCGGAGGGGGAAGCCGCACCGGGGGAGAAGCCGGAAGAAAAGTCGGAAGAGAAGACGGAGAAGAAGGCGGAGAAGAAGGAGTAGGCCCGCATACGTAAGGGAAGGTATTTTTGTTCGCCGTATTAGGACTCGGAAACCCAGGCTCTCGTTACGCCGGTACCAGGCACAACGTCGGCGTGATGGTCGTCGAGAGGCTCGCCGCCCGCCACGCCGTAAGTTTTAAGGCCCGGCGGAAATGGTGGGGGTGGGGGGGGGGTAGGGGGGGTAAAGGCAGCGGCGCCTGCACCATCGGGGAAGGCTCCATATCCGGCCGCGACATAGTCCTGGCAAAGCCCACGACATTCATGAACTTGAGCGGCGAGGCCGCGCTTGAGCTTGCGGAAAACTTCTCGCTTGCGCCCGAGAGGATTATAGTCGTCTGTGACGACTGCGACCTGCCCTTGGGGAAGGTAAGGATAAGAAAGGGCGGTGGGAGCGGCGGACACAGGGGGCTCGATTCAATTATAGCGCAGCTCGGGACCAACGCCTTTCCCAGGATACGCCTGGGGGTGGGCAAGCCGGATGAGGGCGCCACGGCGGAACACGTCCTCGGCCCCTTTGCCGCGGACGAGGAAGAGGCACTCGAAGATATGCTCGAAAACGCCGCTTCGGCGGTAGAGCTTTTTCTGGACAAGGGTATAGACAGCGCGATGAACGCGTTTAACTGAGTGGGATGGAAAGGAGAGAGTGAATAATATGGGTTGGTTTGTAAGTCTTGCGCCGTATCTGGCCATGGCCGGTCTCGCGATGGCGCTGGCCATATACATCTACGTCGCCATGCAGCCGGAAGGCAACCAGAAGATGCAGGAAATATCCGCCATGATCCACGACGGGGCCATGGTCTTTCTTAAGAGGCAGTACTCTATACTGCTTCTCTTCGTCGGGGCGGTCGCTCTGCTGCTGGCGGTTTTCATAAGCTCCGCTACCGCGCTGGCATACCTGGCCGGGGCCATACTGTCGATGCTCGCTGGCTTTTTCGGCATGAAGGCCGCCACGAGGGCCAACGTCAGGACGACAGCGGCCGCCAATATGTATAAGCCCGACACCTCAAAGGCGCTTTCCGTGGCGTTCCTCGGGGGCTCGGTCATGGGCCTCTCGGTGGCGAGCCTCGGGCTCCTCGGCGTCGGCGTGCTCTTTCTGATCTTCGGGAAGCCCGAGACGGCGGTCGTCATAAACGGCTTTGCCATGGGCGCCTCTACCATAGCGCTCTTCGCCAGGGTCGGGGGCGGTATATACACCAAGACGGCCGACGTCGGCGCCGACCTCGTCGGTAAGGTCGAGGCCGGCATCCCCGAAGACGACCCGAGGAACCCGGGAGTCATAGCCGATAACGTCGGCGATAACGTCGGCGACGTGGCCGGGCTGGGGGCGGACATATTCGAGTCCTACGTGGGTTCCATGATAGCGTCGATCGCCATAGGCGCCACCGCCATAGCCGGGAGCAAGGTGGCGGGGCTCGGTACATCTTACTCGCTTATGGCACTCCCCGTAGTGCTCGCCATGGTGGGGCTCGTGGCCTCCGCGCTCGGCATACTCGCCATGAAGGTCCTGGAAAACCGCGATCCTGCGGCGGCCTTGAGATACGCGACCTTCATAGCCGCCGGACTCTTCCTCGTCTTTGCCCTTATAGCCGTACCGGCCATGGACGTTAAGTTCGGGGTATATATAGCCGTGCTCATAGGGTGTCTTAGCGGCATAGCTATAGGGCTCATAACCGAGTACTACACCGCGGCCGGGCCCGTGGAGAGGATAGCCGACGCGAGCCAGACCGGCCCGGCAACTAATATAATAACCGGGTTGGCCGTGGGGCTCGAGAGCTGCGTCCTGCCGGTGCTCTCCATATGCGTCGCAATATTCATAGCCAACTACTTCGCGGGCATCTACGGCATAGGCATAGCCGCCGTCGGCATGCTCGCCACCACCGGAATAATAATGAGCGTTGACGCCTACGGCCCCGTTGCCGATAACGCCGGCGGCATCTCCGAGATGAGCGGCCTCGGCCCGGACGTAAGGGAGATAACCGACAACCTCGACGCGCTCGGCAACACCACCGCCGCCATAGGCAAGGGCTTTGCCATAGGCTCGGCCGCGCTAACCGCGCTCGCCATGTTCTCGGCCTTCGTCCAGGCCATAAGCAGCGCCCGGGGGGAAGCCTTCGAGATAATAGTCACGGACCCGACCGTCGTCATCGGGCTCCTTATAGGCGGGACGCTTCCGTTCTTCATAGGGGCGCTGACCATGACCAGCGTCGGCAAGGCCGCCTTCAAGATGGTTAACGAGATAAGGCGCCAGTTCCGCGAGATACCGGGCCTGCTCGAAGGCAGGGAGGGCGTGAAGCCGGACGTTGCGAAGTGTATAGACATAAGCACCTCGGCCGCGCTCCGGGAAATGATAGCCCCCGGATGCGTTGCCGTCGCTGCGCCCGTGCTCGTGGGCTTCCTCTTCGGCCCGGCCGCCCTCGGCGGTATGCTCGCCGGGGCTACGGTCGCCGGAGTGCTCCTCGCGCTCTTTATGGCCAACGCGGGCGGGGCGTGGGACAACGCCAAGAAGTACATAGAAAGGGGCAACATGGGCGGCAAGGGCTCCGAGGCCCATAAGGCCGCCGTCGTGGGAGATACCGTCGGAGACCCCTTCAAGGATACCTCGGGCCCGGCCATGAACATCCTCATAAAGCTCATGAGTGTCGTCTCGCTCGTCATAGCACCGCTGCTCGTTTAAAAGAGAGAGGCAGCTCGATTATAGTGGAAGAGGGGCCGGTGAATAGCCGGCCCCTCTTCTTTTGGTTCTTTCCCGACAACCGATAACTGATAGCCGATAACCGAATGGGCTTTAACTGTGGAATAGTAGGGCTGCCGAACGTCGGCAAGTCCACGATCTTCAACGCCATGACCGCCGCCGGAGCGGAGGCGTCCAACTACCCCTTCTGCACGATCGACCCGAACGTCGGCATGGTGCCGCTCCGGGACGTGAGGCTCCAGAACCTCGCCGATATAGTAAAGCCCCAGAGGGTCGTCCCCAACTCGGTAGAGTTCGTCGACATAGCCGGGCTCGTAAAGGGCGCGAGTTCCGGCGAAGGGCTCGGCAACCAGTTCCTCGGCAATATCCGGAGCGTGGACACCATAGCCCATGTCGTCAGGTGCTTCGAGGACCGGGATGTGGTCCACGTGGACGGAAGGCTGGACCCGCTGTCCGATATAGAGACCGTCGAGACCGAGCTCTTGCTCGCCGACCTCGACGGAGTCACGAAGAGGATAGAGAAGACCGAGAAGGCCGCGAAAAAGGGGGATAAAAAGCTTGTGGCGGCCCTCGATGCGGCGAAGAGCGTAAAGGCGTGCCTTGAGGAGGGTAGCCCCGTAAGGGGCCTCCCGGAGGAGACCAGGGAGGCGGTAAGCGACCTTCACCTCATCTCGGCAAAGCCGGTCCTCTACGTGGCCAACGTGGGTGAGGACGACCTCGAGGGAAGCTCGCCAGGTGCCGCGGCCGTAAGGGAGAGGGCCGAGAGCGAGGGGGCGGGCTTCGTGGTTATCTCCGGAAAGGTGGAGGCCGAGATGGCGGAGCTCTCCGCCGAGGAGCAGGAAGAGTTCCTGGAGGGCCTTGGAATGAAGGAGTCCGGCCTTACGAGGCTTGCCCTGCAGACCAATAAACTCCTCGGTCTTATTACGTATTTTACCGCCGGCGAGAAGGAAGTACGGGCCTGGACCGTAAGGAAGGGGGCCCTGGCCCCGGAGGCCGCAGGCGTCATCCACACCGACTTCGAGCGCGGCTTCATAAAGGCCGAGGTCACCGCCTACGAGGACTTCGTCTCGCTCGGGGGAGAGGCCGAATGCCGCAAAAAAGGGCTCACCAGGGTCGAGGGCAAGGAGTACGTCGTACGCGACGGGGACGTAATATACTTCAAGTTCGCCGTCTGAACTTCTTGATCGGGCTAAGGAGGGGATAAGGGAAATTATTTTATTGATTTCGGGCGGTGCATATAGTATAAAGTAACATTGAAAAATCCTTGCTCCGATAAAAAGGGGCGAACCCGCACGAGCGGGGAACCATAAGGAGGTAATATGGAAAGAGATTACGAGACGGTCTGGATCACGAAGCCGGACCTGGGTGAAGAGGGAAACAAGGGGATTATCGGCAAGGCCACCGCGCTTGTGGAAGGCGCGGAGCGAGAGACCGAGGTCGCCGAGTGGGGGAGGAGGAAGCTCGCCTATCCCATACAGAAAAACCCCGATGGATATTACGTACTTATGACCTATACGTCCACTCCGGAGGCGACCAAGGAGCTGGAGCGGATGTTGAGGCTCAATGAGGATGTCCTGCGTTACCAGACCGTGGGGATAACGAGGCCCGAGCCCGAACCAGAGGCCGCCCCGGCCGAGGTCTCGGCGGAGGCACCGGCGGAGGCACCAGCCGAGACATCGGCTGCGGCGCCTGAGGCCGTGGAAGCTCCCGCCGCCTCTTCGGAGAGCACGGAAGAGGGGAAGGAAGGAGGCCGGGATGAGAAGTGAAGGAGGAGGCCCGAGAGGCGGAGGTCCCAGAGGTGGAGGCCCAAGGGGTTACGGCGGTGGTCCGAGAAGGAGCTTCCACAGGAAGAAGGTCTGCCGTTTCTGCAAGGAAAAAGACCTGAAGATAGATTACAAGGACGCAAAGGCGCTCAGGCCCTATCTCTCGGAGAGGGGTAAGATAGTGCCCCGCAGGATAAGCGGCACCTGCGCCAAGCACCAGAGGTCGCTGGCAATCGCCCTGAAGCGTGCCAGGAACCTGGCAATAGTTCCCTTTACAGGGACCTCCATATAGCGTTTAAGAGACGGAGTGAACCGTTATGAAGATAATACTTAAGGAATCCGTAACCAACCTCGGGAGCTTCGGTGACGTGGTCAACGTTGCCAACGGGTACGCGAGGAACTACCTCCTCCCCCGCGGGGTGGCCGTCGAGGCCACGGGCGGGAACGTGAGGCAGTTCGAGGCCGAGAGAGAGGGTTGGGAGAAAAAGGAGCGGAAGAAGAAGGACGCGGCCGAAAAGGTGCGCGCCGACGTCGAGGCGCTGAGCCTTAGCTTCTCCAGAAAGGCCGGGGTGGCGCCGGAGGAAGAGGAGACGCCGGGAAAAGGGAAAGAAGGGAAAGAAGAGGGAAAAGGGAAGAAAGAGAAAAAACCGGAGAAACTCTTCGGCTCCGTCACCTCGATGGACATCGAGGCCGCGCTTAAGGAAAATGGTCTTGAGATAGACAAGAAGGATATCCTCCTTAGCGAGCCCCTTAAAAGACTCGGGGACTTTACCGTCGGCGTAAAACTCCACCCCGAGGTGACCGCCGAGCTCAAAGTTTCGGTAATCAAAGAGTAGTCCGGCCGCCTCCAGGTCCGGGGCGTTTACTACGGCATGTTTTTCTGAAGGGCCCGGCCGCCTCCAGGTCCGGGACGTTTACTACGGCATGTTTTTCTGAAGGGCTCGGCCGCCTCCAGGTTCGGGGCGTTTACTGTAGCGTATTTTTCCGGAGGGCCCGGCCTTGAAGGGCCGGTGTTCTCCAAGGTAGTTAGTTCGTTACCGGCACGGCCCGCATCGAACCATTTTCGGGCGGACCGCGCCCACACCCTGCCCACCCATGGCGCTTAGCGTTCAACGACAGAGAGAATCCGTCCAGCGGGTCCCGCCGCATAATATCGAAGCGGAACAGTCCGTCCTCGGCTCCGTACTCATAGACAAAGAGGCCATCAACAAGGCCTTGGAACTCCTCTCCCCCGACGGCGACGACTTCTACCACGAGGTACACGGAAAGATCTTCAAGGGCATGGTCTCGCTCTTCGAGAAGAACACGCCCGTGGACCCGGTGACCCTTACCGACCTCTTCAAGGACTCCGACCTGCTGAAATCCGTCGGCGGGGTGTCCTACATAGGGGAGCTTGCCGAGGCCGTGCCAACGGCCGCCAACTTCGTCTATTACGCCCGGATAGTAAAGGAAAAGGCGCTCTTGCGGCGGCTCATAAGCGCCGCTACCGAGATAGCCAGCCGCGGCTACGAGGGCGGCGAGCGCGTGGACGACTTCCTCGACGACGCCGAGAAGATAATCTTCCAGGTCGCCCAGGAGAAGGACAAAAAATCCTGCTACGCCTTGAAGGACATCGTCGGCCACGCCTTCGAGACCATCGAGAAGCTCTACGAGAAGAAGACGCACGTAACCGGCATAGCCACCGGCTTCAAGGATTTGGACACCCTTACCGCCGGCTTCCAGGACTCGGACCTCATAATCATAGCCGGCCGTCCGAGCATGGGTAAGACGGCATTCGCCTTGAATATCGCCGAGCACGCGGCCATCGAGGGCGAATGCCCGGTGGCGGTCTTCTCGCTCGAGATGAGCAAGGAGCAGCTCACCCAGAGGATGCTTGCCTCCAGGGCCAGGGTGGACCTCCAGAGGCTCAGGAAGGGCTTCCTGACCGACGAGGACTGGTCGAACCTTACCACGGCCGTCGGGACGCTCTACGAGGCCCCGGTCTATATAGACGACACCCCGGCCCAGACCGTGCTCGAGATCAGGGCCAAGGCCCGGAGGTGGAAGACCGAGCTGGGCTTGAAGCTCATAGTGGTAGACTACCTCCAGCTCATGCGCGGCAGGCGCAACACCGATAACCGCGAGCAGGAGATTTCCGAGATATCCCGCTCCTTGAAGGCCCTGGCAAAGGAGCTCAACCTGCCGGTCGTGGCCCTCTCCCAGCTCTCAAGGCGTCCCGAGCAGCGCGATATCAAAAAGCCGCAGCTCTCCGACCTCCGCGAATCCGGGGCCATCGAGCAGGACGCCGACGTGGTGATGTTCGTCTACAGGGAGGCCGTCTACAAGGACTGCGAATGCCCCAGGGGGGCGTGCACGTGCGGGGTGAGGCACGGCGCGGAGATAATAGTCGCCAAACAGCGTAACGGCCCCACGGATAATATAAAGCTCACCTTCCTGAACGAGTTCACCAGGTTCGAGGACCAGGCACATGTCGATTACTCCGACGTACCCGACGAATGGGTGGAGTAGTCCCCCGGCTTACTTGAACTTCGCCCCCCCGGCCCCCCCGTCTCCCCGGCTCGTAACGGAAAAATACCCGCACACAAGGATTGGATTTGGATAGATTCGTCGACGTCGCGGTCAACCTCCCGGTAGAGGGGAGTTTCAGCTATTCCGTACCGGCCCACCTAGAAAAGGAAGCGGCCGCGGGTAAGCGCGTTCTCGTGCCCTTCGGGAGGCGCACCGTCACCGGCTACATCCTCTCGTTTGTAAAAGAGCCGGGTGTGGAGACGGTAAAGCCCATACTCGACGTGCTCGACGACGTGCCCGTCGTCGACTCGAAGAGGTTGAAGTTCCTCAGGTGGCTCTCCTCTTACTACTTCGCGCCCATTGGAGAGGTTTTGGCCCTTACGCATCCCTCGTCGGTCAATATAAAGAGCTATAGACACTTCTACCTTACTGACTCCGGACGTGGAGTGCTGGAAGTGGAAAAAACCTCCGCCGTGGCGGGGGAGGTGCTAAGGGCCTCTGAAAAGGGGGTGACCCTCGCCGCCCTGCTAAGGCGCTTCAAGGGGAAGAGCGTATACTCCACGGTCGAGTCGCTTAAGGGGAAGGGCTTTCTTCGCGAA